>NZ_JBHZEJ010000005.1:101398-185703 GCF_042756365.1 Streptomyces sp. NPDC059092 | reverse complement strand
TGGCGTTGACTTTTGGCACGCTGTTGAGTTCTCAAGGAACGGACGCTTCCTTTGTACTCACCCTCGCGGGCTTTCCTCCGGGCGCTTCCCTTCGGTGTTTCATTTTGTTCTGTACTTCGTTCCTGCGTTTCCGACTCTATCAGACTCTTTCGTGTCCGATTCCCCGTCGGAGCGGGGCTGCTTTCCAGTTCTTCGCTTTCGCGCTTTCCCTTTCCGGCGAGTCCGACTCTATCAGATCCTTTCGGGCCTGATTCCCAGTCAGCGGGGCTTGTCCTCCCGGCCCTGCGGCCGTTCCGACGAGTGAGACTTTAGCGGAATCCTGGGCCCCGACGCTAATCGGGGCTTCGGTGCCGACGTCCGGTGTGGATGCCGATTCCTCATTTCGCATAGGCGCACGCAAAGCAATGCGACACGAAGTCACCGGCTTCTCGTAGGTCCTGCGGAATGACTGTCCGGGGACCGGCACTCGACCGGTGCTCACGTCGGACAGCTCGGAGGACATTACGGTTCCGTGTTGGCCGTGTCAACTTCAGGGGTCGGCCGCTACGCTGAGGGGCATGACAGCGCATACGTGCCTCCTTCAGTGGCGGGCCGCCTGACGGCGGCCGCCTCACACGTATGCGTTCAACGGCCGCCGCTTCGGCGGCCGTTCGCGTTTCCCCAGCTCGGGGGCCGGCCGCGGGTGGCGGCGGCTCCGACCGAGAGGGTGGATGAGAGATGACGCGGATCTTCAGCGGGGTCAAGCCGACCGGGCATCTGACACTGGGCAACTACCTGGGGGCCGTACGGCGGTGGGTCGAGGTCGATCAGCACCGGGCCGACGCGTTGTTCAGCATCGTGGATCTGCACGCGCTGACCGTCGAGCACGATCCGGCCCGGGTGCGGCGGCTCAGCCGGCAGGCCGCGACGCTGCTGCTCGCGGCGGGGCTCGACCCCGCGCTCTGCACCGTATTCGTCCAGAGCCATGTCGACGAGCACACGCGGCTCTCGTATCTGCTGGAGTGCACGGCCACGGACGGGGAGCTGCGGCGCATGATCCAGTACAAGGAGAAGAGCGTGCGGGCCCTCGCGTCCGGGGAGAGTGTGCGGTTCTCCCTGCTGTCGTACCCGGTGCTGATGGCGGCGGACATCCTCGCCTATCGCACGGACGAGGTTCCGGTCGGTGAGGACCAGACCCAGCACGTGGAGCTGACCCGGGATCTCGCCGTGCGGTTCAACCAGCGGTACGGGCACACCTTCTCCGTACCGAAGGCCGTTCGGCCGCCCGTGGCCGCGCGGGTCATGGATCTTCAGGACCCGACGTCGAAGATGGGGAAGTCCCATGAATCGGCCGCCGGGATCGTCCATCTGCTGGACGACGCCGATGTGGTGCGGAAGAAGATCATGCGCGCGGTGACGGACAGCGGGCAGGAGGTCGAGTACGACCGGGAGGGCCAACCGGGCGTGGCCAATCTGCTGGAGATCCTGGCCGGGTGTGTGGCGGAGGATCCGGCGGCGCTGGCCGGGGCGTACACGTCGTACGGGGCGTTGAAGCGGGCCACCGCCGAGGCCGTGATCGAGCTGCTGCGGCCGTTGCGGGAGCGGCATACGGTGCTCGCCTCGGACCCCGGTCACGTGGACGCCGTACTGAAGGAGGGCGCCGAGCGGGCCAGGGGGAAGGCCCGGCCCGTGGTCGACGCGGCGTACCGGGCGGCCGGGTTGCTGCCCGCCGGTTGAGCCCTGTCCGTGGGCCGTGACCTCAGCCGTTGCCCGAGGCCAGGGCGCGGCTGCGGTCGCGGGCCGCTTCCAGTGCCGCGATGAGGGCCGCCCGTACCCCGTGGTTCTCCAGCTCCCGGATGGCGCTGATGGTGGTGCCGGCCGGGGAGGTCACGGCCTCGCGGAGCTTCACGGGGTGCTCGCCGCTGTCGCGCAGCATGACGGCGGCGCCGATGGCGGCCTGGACGATCAGGTCGTGGGCCTGGGCGCGGGGCAGGCCGAGGAGGATGCCCGCGTCGGTCATGGCCTCGACCAGGTAGTAGAAGTACGCCGGGCCCGAGCCGGAGAGAGCGGTGCAGGCGTCCTGCTGGGACTCGGGGACGCGCAGGGTCTTGCCGACGCCGCCGAAGATCTCCTCGGCGTGGGTGAGGTGGGCGGGGAGGGCGTGGCTGCCGCCCGAGATGACGGACATGCCCTCGTCCACCAGGACGGGCGTGTTGGGCATGACGCGTACGACGGGGGTGCCGGGGGCGAGGCGTTCCTCGATGAAGGCCGTGGGGATGCCGGCGGCGGCGCTGATGATCAGGCGGTCGGCGGTGAGGTGGGGGGTGAGTTCGTCGAGGAGGGTGCCCATGTCCTGGGGCTTGACCGCCAGGATGAGGATGTCGGCGCTCTTGGCCGCGTCGGCGTTGGTGACGGGCTCGACGCCGTAACGGTCGCGCAGCTCCTCGGCGCGGTCCGGGCGGCGTGTGGTGACCAGCAGGTCCGAGGCGCGCCAGCCGGCCCGGATCATGCCGCTGAGCAGGGCCTCGCCGATCTTTCCGGTGCCGAGGACTGCGACGGTCTGGGGCATTGCGGAGTCACCTCGCCGTAGGGGACGGACTTTCTCCCCATCGTCGCACCGGAGGTGGGCCGCGTGCGTGAGGTGTCCGAGGAGCGGTCGCCCCGCGTCGTCCCCCTCACCGTCGGCTTCACCGCGCGCCTCGTGGTCAGGTCGTACGGCGGCGGAGGGTGGCCGCGCCCAGGCCGAGGACGAGGACGGCACAGCCCGCGACGATCGCGGCGTCGCGCACGAAGTCGCCCGTGATGTCGGGGTGGCGCAGGACCTGGTTCATGCCGTCGACGGCGTACGACATGGGCAGGACGTCGGAGATGGCCTCCAGGACGGGGTGCATGGTGTCCCGCGGCGCGAACAGTCCGCAGAGGAGGAGCTGCGGGAAGATCACCGCGGGCATGAACTGCACGGCCTGGAACTCGGAGGACGCGAACGCCGAGACGAAGAGGCCGAGCGCCGTGCCGAGCAGGGCGTCGAGGAGCGCGACGAGGAGCAGCAGCCAGGCCGATCCGACGACGTCCAGGCCGAGGGCCCACAGCGCGAGTCCGGTGGCCAGCGCGGACTGGACGACGGCGACGAGGCCGAAGGCGAGCGCGTAGCCGGCGATCAGGTCGCCTTTGCCGAGGGGCATGGCGAGGAGGCGTTCCAGGGTGCCCGAGGTGCGCTCGCGCAGGGTGGCGATGGAGGTCACCAGGAACATCGTGATCAGCGGGAAGACGCCGAGCAGCGAGGCGCCGATGGAGTCGAAGGTGCGCGGGCTGGCGTCGAAGACGTAGCGGAGCAGGACGAGCATCGCGCACGGGACGAGGATCATCAGCCCGATCGAGCGCGGGTCGTGGCGGAGCTGGCGCAGTACGCGGGCGGCGGTGGCCAGGGTGCGGGCGGCGGAGAGCGGGCGCGCGCCGGGGGGCGGGGTGCTCGGGGCGTTGTCGGTGGACGTGGCCGTGGTGGAGTCGGTGGTGGTCATCGGGGGCTTCCCTGGAGTGCGTTGGCCTCGTCGACCAGGTGGAGGAAGGCCGCTTCGACGGTCTCCGTGTGGGTACGGGTGCGCAGGGCTTCGGGGGTGTCCTCGGCGAGGACTTCGCCGTCGCGCATGAGGAGGAGCCGGTGGCAGCGTTCGGCCTCGTCCATGACGTGGGAGGAGACGAGGATCGTGGCGGCGCGGTCGGCGGCGATGCGGTGGAAGAGGGTCCACAGGTCGCGGCGGAGTACGGGGTCGAGGCCGACGGTGGGCTCGTCGAGGACGAGGAGTTCCGGCGTGCCGAGCAGGGCGACGGCGAGGGAGACCCGGCTGCGCTGGCCGCCGGAGAGGCGTCCGGCCAGGGAGCCGGCGTGGGAGGTGAGGTCGACGTCGGTGATCGCGCGGTCGACGGCCTCCTTGCGGGCGGTACGGCGCGCGCGGCCCGGGTCGAGGACGGCGGCGAAGTAGTCGAGGTTCTGGCGGACGGTGAGGTCGTCGTAGACGGAGGGCGCCTGGGTGACGTAGCCGATACGGGCGCGCAGCGCGGCGTCGCCCGCGGGGCGGCCGAGGACGTCGAGGACGCCGGTGACCTGGGCCTGGGTGCCGACGACGGCGCGCATCAGGGTGGACTTGCCGCAGCCGGATGGGCCGAGGAGTCCGGTGATCCGTCCTGGCGGTACGGAGAAGTCGAGGCCGCGCAGGACGGCGCGGTCGCCTCGGTGGACGGTGAGGCCGCGGGCGTGCACGGCGGCTCCGCCCTCAGACAAATTCATCATGTGATGAATAATGGGTCCGGTCGATGGGCTCGTCAAGCGTTCGGGCTTCTGTCACAGGGCATCCGCTGCCGCGCCTCCGCTGTCAGGCCGGCGTCAGGCGCGCCGCGCGCGACCGTCGGTTCCACCACGTACGCCTCCTCGACGGTCCCGTCGGGTGTACCGGCCGGCGACGGCGTCGAAGGGTCGAAGGAGAGGGCGCGAAAGGTGGGAGGGGAAGGGGAAGGGGGAGGGGAAGGGAGCGCGAAAGGTGGGAGGGGAAGGGGGAGGGGAGGCGGGACCCGGGGCCGGGCGGAGGGCCATGGCGGGAGTCATGGCCCCGTCGTGGCGCCCGTCGTGAGGGACGGGCCGAGGACGGGCTATCCGCGCTTGGGCTTCCTGCCCTTGGTCCGGGCGGCGGGGTTGCCCGCGCGGGCGGTGCGGCGGCGTTCGTACTGGGCCAGGGCCGTTTCGTACTCCTTGCGGCGCAGCCCTTCGCCCGGGGCTTCGGCCAGGGAGCGCAGGAAGTAGGCGATCAGCGCGCCCATGAAGCCGATCGCCTTCACGCTGCGCAGCGACTCCTCGCGGGCGGGGTCGGCCGGGCGGCGGGTGAAGCCGTCCCAGGTCCTGCGGAAGGCGATGGCGCTGCACACCGAGAACATCACGACGAGGAGCAGGCCGACGAAGGAGCCCACCTTCGCGATCTCCAGGCCCTCGTAGGCGAAGCGGAGTACGAAGCAGGCGGCGACCGCGGTGGTGAGGGAGCCGGCGGCGACCGCGGCGCGGCGGGCCGGGTAGCCGCCGTCGCGGGCGAGCCAGGTCGTACCGAAGAACGGGATGGTCTCGGGCTCCGGGCCACCGCGGCCCCGTTCGCCGCCCGCCTTCCTGGCGGGCGGGGGCGCGGACGTGGTCGCGGTGGCGTCCTCGGGACGTTCGACGCGCTGGGTGTGCTCGGGGTGGTCGCTCACGGGGCGATTATCCCCGGCGCGCGGGCGGGTCGGGCGCGGTGCCGGGGCGCGGTGCCGAGGCCCGGCGCTCAGCCCCCTCGTTCAGCCCCCAGCTCAGGCCCGGTGCTCAGGCGCAGTGCGGGGCGACGTAGCCGCTGCTTCCTGTGTAGACGTACGCGTCCGAGATGAACTCCCCGTTCGCGATGTTGTCCCAGAGGTTCGTCGTGCCGTACGGGCCCGCGATCCACTCCCCCGCCTTCTGGCAGTTGACCGGCACGCTCGCGCCGGACCGCTGCGGACGTTCACCCGGTAGTCCGGGTGGACCTTGTAGCGCTTGGCCTCCAGCGTCCCCACTACGGCTTCCGTGACGGTCGCCGCCGCGCTTTCGGTCACGGTCGCCGTGGCCTGTCTCGCGGTGTTCTCAACCTCTTCGACGCTCATGCGGTCCTCCCCCATTGACGGTGTGTGCTCTGCGCCGCGCACGCTAGCAAGCCATGACTTGTTAGCACGCACCATCGACTAGGCTCCGTGCGTCGCGCTTGCGCACGAATACACGGGGGTGGGCGATGCCACCACTGCGCAACACCGGGTCGGCCCCGGAAGCGGAACATCCGGATTACGCCGGCCGCTACCTGCTGGAATCCACCCTGGGCTCGGGCGGAATGGGCGAGGTCCATCTCGCCACCTCCGCCTCGGGGCTGCGGCTCGCCGTCAAGGTCATCCATGCCGGCCACGCCTCCGATCCCGAGTTCAGAGCCCGCTTCCAGCAGGAGGTCGCGGCGGCGCGCCGGGTGAGCGGGGCGTTCACCGCACCTGTCGTGGACGCCGATCCGGAGGCCCCGCGGCCGTGGATGGCGACCTTGTTCATCGACGGGCCCACGCTCTCCGAGCGGGTGAAGCAGAACGGGCCGCTGGACGCAGAGGAGTTGGCCAGGCTGGGGGCGGGGCTCGCCGAGGGGCTGCGGGACATCCACCGCGCCGGGGTCGTGCACCGCGATCTCAAGCCCAGCAACGTCCTGTTGGCGTCCGACGGGCCCAAGGTCATCGACTTCGGGATCTCGCGCCCGGCCGACAGCGATCTGCGGACGGAGACGGGCAAGCTGATCGGCACGCCGCCGTTCATGGCGCCCGAGCAGTTCCAGCGACCGCGCGATGTCGGGCCCGCGGCCGATGTGTTCGCGATGGGCGCGGTCCTGGTGCACGCGGCGACCGGGCGCGGGCCTTTCGACTCGGACAGTCCGTACATCGTCGCGTACCAGGTCGTGCACGACGAGCCGAACCTGAAGGGCGTACCCGAGCGAATCGTTCCGCTGATCTCGCGGTGTCTGGCGAAGGACCCCGCCGAGCGGCCGACACCGGACGAGGTGATGAGCGCGCTGCGCCCCTCGGATCCGGCGTCGTACGACCTGCGGGGGCCGTACGGGGCGCGTGCGCTCGTACCGGCGCAGCGCGGGCCCGTCCCCGCGGAGACCGCGGGCTCCGGCGCGGGCTCCGTACCCACGAACCCCGCGCGGCGCACCGGGGCCGTTCCGTCGGCGTCTTCCGACCGGTCGCCGTCGCCCGTCGACCCGGAACCGGCGATCGCGTCGGCGTCGGCCTCGGCCTCGGGGCCGGTTCGATCGGCGCGCCGTGCGCGGACGGCGGCGGTCGCGGTGGCGCTGATGGCCGTGGCCGGTGCCGGCTTCTTCGGCGTACGGGCCCTGGGCGACGCCCCGCGGGCGACGGCGGAGGAGCCGCCGCCTCGGACGTTCCGGCCGTGGGACACCACGCCGGCCACCGGCTCGGGTGGCTCGGGCGGCCATGGGGTGCCCGTGTGCGCGGCGGACGCCACGGCCGTCTACTGCACCGGCCCCGGCGTCACCGCCACCCGGCTCGACCCCGTCGACGGTCGTACTCAGTGGTCCGTGAAGGCGGCGAAGGGTGAGCGTGCCGCCGCGACGGACGCCGACGGCGCGCCGGTGCTCTCCGGTGGACTCCTGCATGTCGTCGCGGGTGGCGGCGGCAACAGCGGCGGAAAGCGGCTGGAAGCGCTCGACCCGGCCTCGGGCGCCGAGCGCTGGTCCGTCGACATCTCCTCGTACGCCACGGTCCGGCACAGCGGCGACGCGGTGCTCCTCGTCGCGTACGACGGGCGGGTGCGGTCCCTCGACAGCGCGACCGGCGACGCGCGCTGGACGAAGCGGCTCGGCGCGACCGGAACCGTCTGGACGGCGTCGAGCGGCACCGGCGGCGCGCTGTTCGCCGCGACGCCGTCGGCCGACGGCTCGGCGACCGCGGTCCGTTCGATCGACCCGGCCACCGGAGCGGTGCGCTGGGAGGAGCGGCTGACGGGCGGGCTGGTCCCGGCGGGCGCCTCGGAGGACGCGCTGTTCCTGCTCGCGAACGACGCGGACGGCTTCACCAGGGCGGTCGTACGGCTGGACGCGTCGAGCCGTACCGTACGGCGGGTCCCGCTGGCCGCGCCGGTCGACCAGGCGCAGGCCACCGTCGTGGGTGACACCGTCTACGTCGTCGGGTACACAGGCTCGCTGCTCGCCGTCGGCATGGGTGCGGGCGGCACGGATACGGACGACGAGGGTCCGGGCGGCACGGGTACGAAGGCTCCGGGTGTGCGCTGGCGGCTGGAGACGTCGGTGACGCGCGCCTCGCGCCCCACCGCCACCGGGGACCGGGTCTATCTGAGCGCGGGCGACGGCCGGCTGCTCGCCGTGGACGCCGGGCGCGGGGTGCTGCTGGGGCAGACGAAGCCGCGGATGGCCGACGGGCCCGACACGCTCGTCGCCACGCTGCCCGCGCCCGTCACGGCCCCGGACCCCGGCTCCGGCGACGGCCCCGGTACGACGACGGTCGTCGGGAGCGCGCCCGACGGGTCCGTCTTCGCCGTCGCGGGCCGCGACCCCGCCTCCTGGTAGCGGCGCGGCGGCCCAGGACCCCGGCAGGGCCCCGGGGTTCAGCCGAGGAGCGTGACGTCCCGGACCGCGCCCTTGTCCGCGCTCGTGGCCATCGCCGCGTACGCGCGCAGCGCCGCCGAGACCTTGCGCTCGCGGCTCACCGGGGCGTACACGCCGTTCAGCGCCTCGCGCCGCTCCGCGAGTTCCGCGTCCGCGACCAGCAGCTCGATCGTGCGGTTCGGGATGTCGATCCGGATCCGGTCGCCGTCGTTCACCAGCGCGATCGTGCCGCCCGAGGCCGCCTCCGGTGAGGCGTGGCCGATCGAGAGACCCGACGTACCGCCGGAGAAGCGGCCGTCGGTGATCAGCGCGCAGGACTTCCCGAGGCCGCGGCCCTTCAGGTACGACGTGGGGTACAGCATCTCCTGCATGCCGGGGCCGCCGCGCGGTCCCTCGTACCGGATGACGATCACATCGCCCTCGGTGATCTCCTTGCGGAGGATCTTCTCGACGGCGGCCTCCTGCGACTCGCAGACCACGGCCGGGCCCTCGAAGGTCCAGATCGACTCGTCGACGCCCGCCGTCTTCACCACGCAGCCGTCGACGGCCAGGTTTCCCTTGAGGACCGCCAGACCGCCGTCCTTGGAGTAGGCGTGGGCGACGTCGCGGATGCAGCCGCCCGCGGCGTCCTTGTCGAGCGTGTCCCACCGCTCGGACTGCGAGAACGCCTCGGCGGAGCGGACACAGCCGGGGGCCGCGTGCCACAGCTCGACGGCCTCCTCGGACGGCGAGCCGCCCCGCACGTCCCAGGCCTCCAGCCACTCCTTGATGCCGGGGGCGTGGACGGTGTGGACGTCCTCGTTGAGCAGGCCGCCGCGGTACAGCTCGCCGAGGATGGCGGGGATGCCACCGGCCCGGTGGATGTCCTCCATGTAGTACGTGCCGCCCGGGGCGACGTTCGGCGCGACCTTGGCGAGGCAGGGGACGCGGCGCGAGACGGCGTCGATGTCGCCGAGGTCGTAGTCCAGCTCGGCCTCCTGGGCGGCGGCGAGCAGGTGCAGGATCGTGTTGGTGGAGCCGCCCATGGCGATGTCGAGCGCCATGGCGTTGTCGAAGGCCGCGCGGGTGGCGATGTTGCGCGGCAGGACCGACGCGTCGTCCTGCTCGTAGTGGCGCTTGGTGATCTCGACGACCGTGCGGCCCGCGTTCTCGTACAGCGCCCTGCGGGCGGTGTGCGTGGCCAGCACCGAGCCGTTGCCGGGGAGGGAGAGGCCCATGGCCTCGGTCAGACAGTTCATCGAGTTGGCGGTGAACATGCCGGAACAGGAGCCGCAGGTCGGGCAGGCGTTCTCCTCGATACGGAGGATGTCCTCGTCCGAGATGGACTCGTTCACCGCGTCGGAGATCGCGTTGACCAGGTCGAGTTTCCGGACCGTACCGTCCACCAGCGTCGCCTTGCCGGCCTCCATGGGGCCGCCGGAGACGAAGACAGTGGGGATGTTGAGGCGCATCGCGGCCATCAGCATGCCCGGGGTGATCTTGTCGCAGTTGGAGATGCAGATCAGCGCGTCCGCGCAGTGCGCCTCGACCATGTACTCGACGGAGTCGGCGATCAGTTCGCGGGACGGCAGGGAGTAGAGCATGCCGCCGTGGCCCATCGCGATGCCGTCGTCCACGGCGATCGTGTTGAACTCGCGCGGGACGGCGCCCGCCGCCTTGATGGCGTCCGAGACGATCCGGCCGACCGGTGCGAGGTGGGTGTGCCCGGGCACGAACTCGGTGAAGGAGTTGGCCACCGCGATGATCGGCTTGCCGATGTCCTCGCTCGCTACGCCCGATGCCCGCATAAGGGCGCGCGCGCCCGCCATGTTCCGGCCGTGGGTGACAGTGCGGGACCTCAGCTCGGGCATCGTCTCTCGCTCCTTCGGCAGACCTTCAGCAGATCTTCAGCGGATCTTCCTGCCGAGTCCTTCGGCAGAAATGACTTCTTCGAGCGTACGCCCCGGATCCAAGATCTGGACACACCGTCCGGATGACGGGACGACTGTTCAGCTTTCGGGCAGGTGCGGCTTGCGGGCAGGTGAGGGCTTGCGGGACGCGCGGCTTTCGGTCGGGCTCAGCTTTCGGTCAGATAGCGCTGGAGCGTGGGCGCGACCATCGTGATGATCTCCTCGATGTCCGCCGACGCCAGCGGCTCCGCCTTGATCACGTACCGCAGGAGCGCGATGCCGACCATGTGCGAGGCGGACAGCTCGGCGCGGAACTCCGGATCCGGTACGTCCAGCCGCTCCGCGACCTGGCCGAGCAGCCGGCGCAGCACGAACGTGCGCAGCACCGTCGCCGCGGCGTCGTGCGTGAGCGCGGAGCGGATGACCGCGAGCAGCGGGGCCCTGGTCGCCGGGTTCTCCCAGACGACGAAGAAGTTACGGGCGAGCTGTTCGCCGATCCGGTCGGGGCCCCCGGCGAGCACCTTGGCGGGCACCGTCAGGGCCGGTTCGAAGGAGATCTCGACGGCGGACGCGAAGACCTCGTCCTTCGTCCCGAAGTAGTGGTGGACGAGCGCGGGGTCGACGCCCGCCGCCCTGGCGATGCCGCGCACGGACGTCTTGTCGTAACCGCGCTCCGCGAACTCCGCGCGGGCCGCCCCCAGGATCTTCTGCCGGGCGCTGGGGCCGGACTCCGCGTCCTTGCGGGCGGGACGGCCCCGGCGGCGGGGGGTGGCGCCGCCGGTCATGAGGGACGCGCTCCTGACGGGCCCGAGGCCCCGGACGACCCGGTGCTGCGGGGCCGGCGGGGGGTGCGCGGTGTACGGGGCGTGCGGGGCGCCCGTACCGCCGGCGCGGCCTGGGACCTGCCGGGGGCCTCGGACGCGGTGGGGGCGGCAGCGGCGGGCGACGACGCCAGGTGCAGCCGCGCGAAGGCCAGCGCCTCCGCGAGGTCCGCCTCGCGCTCCGCCGCCGACATCGCGCGCCGGGTGTTGACCTCGATCACGACATGGCCGTCGAAGCCGCCGCCCGCCAGCCCCTCCAGCAGCTCTGCGCACGGCTGCGTACCGCGCCCCGGCACCAGGTGCTCGTCCTTCGCCGAGCCGTTGCCGTCCGCGAGGTGGACGTGGCCCAGCCGGTCGCCCATGCGGCGGGCCATGGCCATGGCGTCGCTGCGGGAGGTCGCGGTGTGCGAGAGGTCGACGGTGAAGTGCCGGTAGTCCTCCTGGGTGACGTCCCAGCCGGGCGCGTACGCGGGCATCTCGCGGTCCCGGTAGCGCCACGGGTACATGTTCTCGACGGCGAACCGTACGTCCGTCTCGTCCGCCATCCGCCAGACGCCGGTGACGAAGTCGCGCGCGTACTGGCGCTGCCAGCGGAACGGCGGGTGCACGACCACCGTGGAGGCCCCGAGCTTCTCGGCCGCCGCCCGTGCCCGCTGGAGCTTCACCCACGGGTCCGTCGACCAGACCCGCTGGGTGATCAGCAGACAGGGCGCGTGTACGGCGAGGACGGGGACGCCGTGGTGGTCGGAGAGCCGGCGCAGCGCCTCGATGTCCTGGCTGACGGGGTCCGTCCAGACCATGACCTCGACGCCGTCGTAGCCGAGGCGCGCGGCGATCTCGAAGGCCGTCGCCGTGGACTCCGGATAGACCGAGGCCGTCGACAGCGCGACCTTGGTAGCCGGGATGCGCACCACTGGATCTGCCACGGGGACAGCGTACGGGCCCCGGCGGCACGGCCGTCGGCCCGTCCCGTACAGCGGGCTCGGGTTCCCGCCCGTCGGCAAGCGGCCGGTCACCGGTGCGAGCTGCCCGGCCGGGGGACGAGCTGCCCGGTCAGGGCGCGAGCCCGCAGGTCACGGGGCGAGCTGCCCGGTCACGGCGCGAGCCCGCCGGTCACGGGGCGAGCTGGTCGAGGCGGCGCAGGATCACGCCCTCGCGCAGCGCCCACGGGCAGACCTCCAGCGTCTCGACCCCGAACAGGTCCATCGCCCCCTCCGCGACCAGCGCACCCGCCAGCAACTGCGCCGACCGGCCCTCGGAGACCCCGGGGAGCTCGGCGCGCTGGACGGCGTTCATCGTGGCCAGTTTCGGCACCCACTCCTCCAGGGCGCTGCGGCTCAGATCGCGCTGCACGTACAGCCCCTCGCCGGAGCGGGCCGCGCCCGCCAGGCGTGCGAGCTGCTTGAAGGTCTTGGAGGTGGCCACCACGTGGTCCGGGGAGCCGAACCGGGCGAACTCGCCGACCGTACGGGCGATCCGGGCCCGTACGTGGCGGCGCAGCGCCTTCACGTCGATCGGGTCGGGCGGGTCCCCGGGCAGCCAGCCCGCCGTGAGCCGGCCCGCGCCCAGGGGCAGCGAGACGGCCGCGTCCGGCTCCTCGTCGATCCCGTACGCGATCTCCAGGGAGCCGCCGCCGATGTCCAGGACGAGCAGCTTCCCGGCCGACCAGCCGAACCAGCGGCGGGCGGCGAGGAAGGTCAGCCGGGCCTCCTGCTCGCCGGTCAGGACCTCAAGATCCACACCGGTCTCGCTCTTGACGCGCGCGAGGACCTGCTCGGCGTTGACGGCCTCCCGTACGGCGGAGGTGGCGAACGGCAGGACGTCCTCGCACCCCTTGTCCTCGGCCGCCTGGAGGGCGTCCGCGACCGTCGCCACCAGCCGGTCGACGCCGTCGGGGCCGATCGCGCCCTCGGGGTCGAGCAGTTCCGCGAGGCGCAGCTCCGTCTTGTACGAATGCGCCGGCAGCGGGCGGGCACCGCGGTGGGCGTCGACCGCCAGCAGGTGCACGGTGTTCGAACCGACGTCCAGGACTCCGAGTCTCATGAGCGGAACGCTACTGCGAACGCCGCATACGCTGGACATGTGCCAAAGACGAATAAGGCGAAGCCGGGCAAAGCCAAGGGCCCGAAGAAGCAGGACCAGCAGCAGGGGACCCGTGGCAGTGCCCGGGCGGTCCCTGACGAGAAGGGGCTGGACTTCGCCCGTGCGTGGGTCGAGTTCCCGGACCCGGCCGACGACGAGCAGGTGTTCCGCTGCGATCTGACGTGGCTCACGTCACGGTGGAGCTGTGTCTTCGGCAGCGGCTGCCAGGGCATCGAGGCGGGCCGCGCCGACGACGGCTGCTGCACACTGGGGGCGCACTTCTCGGACGAGGACGACGAGGCGCGGGTCGCGGGACATGTGGCGCGCCTCACGCCCGAGCTGTGGCAGTTCCACGAGGAGGGGACGGCCACCGGCTGGACGCAGACCGACGAGGACGGCGATCGCCAGACGCGGCGCTGGGAGGGGTCGTGCATCTTCCAGAACCGTCCCGGTTTCGCGGCGGGCGCGGGATGCTCGCTGCACATCCTGGCGCTGCGGGAGGGCCGTGAGCCGCTGGAGACGAAGCCGGACGTCTGCTGGCAGTTGCCGGTGCGGCGTACGTACGACTGGATCGACCGGCCCGACGACACGCGTGTCCTCCAGGTGTCGATCGGTGAGTACGACCGGCGCGGCTGGGGTTCCGGCGGTCACGATCTGCACTGGTGGTGCACGTCCGCCACATCGGCGCACGGCGCGGGCGAGCCGGTCTACAAGACGTACGCGCCCGAGCTGACGGAGCTGATGGGCAAGGAGGGGTACGACCAGCTGGTGGAGGTGTGCGAGCGGCGCATGGCGAGCACGCTTCCGCTGCTGGCCCCGCACCCGGCGGACCCGCCGCCTCCGGCGAGGGCCTGACGCGGGCGGGCGGGCGGGCCGGCGGGCCGGTCGACGGGGCCTGAGCTCCCAGGTGCCTGATCAGCGGGGCCGGGGCGGGCCGCCGGAAGGGCCCGGCCCGGGGGGAGCGCTGGAGCTGGTGGAGCCGGTGGTGGGCTTCGGATCGGGCGGGTCCGGGTCGGGGGGTGGCTGCGACGGGCTGCCGGGGCCCGGCCCGGGGTCGTCGGAGGGCCCCGGGCCGCCGGTCGGGTCCGCCGGACCGGGCGCCGAGGGGCCCGACGGGCTGCCGGGCGCCGTGGGCGCCGTGGGCGCCGTCCATGTGGGCCTGCCGGGCCCCGGGTGCGTCGGGTCGCCGGGGCGCGCGGTGTGGCCGGGCCGGCCTCCGTGGTCCGGGCGGCCGGGGGGCGCGGGCCTGGTGCCGTACCCGTGGATCCGTACGGCGGCGCCCGCCGGGTAGAGCCCGATCCGGGCGCTCCACGGGCCCGCCGGTTCACGCTCGTGGTCCACGAAGACGCGGACGGTGACGGACTCGCCGGGCGCGAGCGTGCCGTAGTGGCGGCTCAGGGTGATCCAGGGGGCCTGGGTGCCGGCGGTCCAGGAGACCCGCCCGCCGGAGGCCCGCAGTGTGATCAGCGTGGTGGCGCCGACGGGCCGCGCCGCGACCAGGAGCCGGGCGGGGGCGGCGTAGTCCTGGCCGGACGGCGGCGCGCTCGTACCGTCGCTGATGATCTCGACCGAGACGCCGGGGGCGCGGCTGCCCTCGGTGAAGCGGGCGCCGGGCCTGTTGCGGGCGCTGCCCGCGTTCTCGTAGTGCTCGTAGTTCTCGTAGTGCTCGTACGGATCGTCGTACGGATACCCGTCCGGGGCGGGCGGGCCCGCGGTCTCGCCCGCGGTGACCGAGGCGCCGTCGCGGCCCTCGCCGGTCTGCGGCGCGCCACGGTACGCAGCCCAGAGGGCGAGGACGGGCGCGGCGACCACGGTGGCGACCACGGTGGTCGTCACGGCGCGCGCCCGCAGCCGGTCGCGGCGGGCGGCGCGGTCCTTGGGGTCCATCGGGAAGCCGTTGCGGCCGAAGCGCGGGGCGGTCGCGCGGGCGCGGGGCGCCTGGGTCATGGCGGTGTACGCGGCGCCGCGCGGGGCTTCGACGAGCGGCGGCGGGACGAAGTCGGCGGACAGGGCCTCGGTGGCGGACCAGGCCGGCGGGGTCCCGTCGATGCCGTCGACGGGACCGGTGGCGTCGGCGGCATCGGCAGATGCGGATGCGGAGACGATGGCATCGGCGGAGGCGGGCGGGAAGGGCGGCGCCGTACGCGAGCCCGGCCACGGCCCCGCCGCCTCGGCGCGTTCCGCCGCGCGGCGGCAGCGCGGGCAGTCGTCGACGTGGCGGACCAGTTCGCGCCGGAGCGCGGCGGAGAGCAGGACGTGGTGATCGCCGGTGAGCCGGGCGACGGAGGGGCAGTCGCCGGTGTCCACGACGGCGAGCGCGGCGCGCGTGCGCTCGACCTCGCAGGCGGCCGAGGAGAGCAGTTCCCTCGTCGCGGACAGATCCTTGGAGAGCACGGCGGCCACATCGCGCGGGTCGAGCCGGTGACGTACCACCAGCTCCAGGACCTCGCGCTGCTCGGGCGTCGTACCGGCGGCCTCGGGCCAGGCCAGCAGGGCCAGTTCACGGCGGCGGCGCGCGGCGGTCTCCGGCGCGACGCCGGCGGACGACGGGGCGGGGTCAGGATCCGGAGCAGGCTCGCGGTGGCCCGAATGCGCCCCCGGGCGGGTGCGGCGCCGTTCGGTGAGCCTGCGCAGACAGGCCCAGCGGGCGAGGGCGTAGAGCCAGGCCTTGCGCTCCCCGGCGCCGGAGGGGCAACGGCCGTACTGCCGCTCGGAGATGGCCAGGACATCGCCGAGCACCTCGGTGGCCGCGTCGTGGTCGCAGAGCACGGAGAGGCAGTAGGTGAACAGGCCGTCCAGATACGGCTCGTACCGTGCCGGAGGGCGCTGCGCCACCGAACGGGGCGCACGACGGAGCGCGCGGTGTGCGCCGGTGGTGTGCGTGGAGGTATCGGGGCTGCTGCTCATCACCCGGCGACCGTAGACAGGGCGGCCCGCACCCTTCACACCCCTTGAGCACATTTAATCCTTACGGGTGAAGCTATCCCTCAAAAGGGGACATCAATGTCGCGTTTCCATGCGATCGAAGTGGTAGAGGGGCCTCCCCCACCTGGCTTACGCCACCCCGGGACGCCGGTGAGCCGGCGGAATGGTCCCGGCTGTCGGTGGGCCCCTATACGGTGACGCCATGGCTGCCCGTACGAAATCCAAGGACCGGCCGTCCTACCGCTGCACCGAGTGCGGCTGGACGACCGCCAAGTGGCTCGGCCGCTGCCCCGAGTGCCAGGCGTGGGGGACGGTCGAGGAGTACGGCGCGCCCGCGGTGCGGACGACGGCGGCCGGCCGGGTCTCCACGGCCGCGCTCCCCATCGGCCAGGTCGACATCCGTACGGCGAAGGCGCGCTCGACCGGCGTGCCGGAGCTGGACCGGGTGCTGGGCGGCGGGCTGGTGCCCGGGGCTGTGGTGCTGGTCGCGGGCGAGCCGGGCGTGGGGAAGTCCACGCTGCTGCTGGACGTCGCGGCGAAGGCGGCCAGCGACGAGCACCGCACGCTCTACGTGACGGGCGAGGAGTCCACCAGCCAGGTCCGGCTGCGCGCCGACCGGATCAAGGCGATCAACGACCATCTGTACCTCGCCGCCGAGACGGACCTCTCCGCCGTCCTCGGCCACCTCGACGCGGTCAAGCCGTCGCTGCTGATCATGGACTCCGTACAGACCGTCGCGTCGCCCGAGATCGACGGGGCGCCGGGCGGCATGGCGCAGGTCAGGGAGGTCGCGGGGGCACTCATCCGGGCCTCGAAGGAGCGCGACATGGCCACGCTGCTGGTCGGGCACGTGACGAAGGACGGGGCGATCGCGGGCCCCCGGCTGCTCGAACACCTCGTGGACGTCGTGCTCTCCTTCGAGGGCGACCGGCACGCGCGGCTGCGGCTGGTCCGCGGCGTGAAGAACCGGTACGGCGCGACGGACGAGGTCGGCTGCTTCGAGCTGCACGACGAGGGGATCACCGGCCTCGCCGACCCGTCGGGGCTCTTCCTGACCCGGCGCGACGAGCCCGTCCCCGGCACCTGTCTCACCGTCACCCTCGAAGGGCGCCGGCCGCTCGTCGCCGAGGTGCAGGCGCTCACGGTCGACTCGCAGATCCCCTCGCCCCGGCGCACCACCTCGGGGCTGGAGACCTCCCGGGTCTCGATGATGCTGGCCGTACTGGAGCAGCGCGGCCGGATCAGCTCGCTCGGCAAACGCGACATCTACAGCGCGACGGTGGGCGGCGTGAAGCTCACGGAGCCCGCCGCGGACCTGGCCGTGGCCCTCGCGCTGGCGTCGGCCGCGAGCGACACCCCGCTGCCGAAGAACCTGGTCGCGATCGGTGAGGTCGGGCTCGCGGGCGAGGTCAGACGGGTCACGGGGGTCCAGCGCAGGCTGGCCGAGGCACACCGTCTGGGCTTCACCCAGGCCCTCGTTCCGACCGATCCGGGCAAGGTCCCGCCCGGTATGAAGGTGACGGAGGTGGCCGACATGGGAGATGCTCTGAGGGTGCTGCCGCGCCGAGGTCGGGCGGACGCCCCACGGGACGACAACGCTCGCCGGTAGACTTTGCCCTGGTCTCGCCCATCCGTACGAGCCGGAGGAGTGCAGTGGCAGCCAACGACCGGGCATCAGCACCCGGAAAGTCCGGCGCGGGCTCCGGCAACGAAGCGCTGATCCGCGCGTCCCTGAGCGCTGTCGCGCCGGGGATGGCGCTGCGCGACGGGCTGGAGCGCATCCTGCGCGGTAACACCGGCGGTCTCATCGTCCTGGGAATGGACAAGACCGTCGAGTCGATGTGCACGGGCGGTTTCGTGCTGGACGTGGAGTTCACCGCGACGCGGCTGCGCGAGCTGTGCAAGCTCGACGGCGCGCTCATTCTCGACAAGGACATCACGAAGATCCTCCGGGCGGGCGTGCAGCTCGTGCCGGAGTCCTCGATCCCCACCGAGGAGACGGGCACCCGGCACCGCACGGCGGACCGGGTCTCCAAGCAGTGCGGCTTCCCGGTCGTCTCCGTGTCGCAGTCGATGCGGCTGATCGCGCTGTACGTGAACGGGGAGCGCCGGGTCCTGGAGGAGTCGGCGGCGATCCTGTCGCGGGCGAACCAGGCGCTGGCGACCCTGGAGCGGTACAAGCTCCGTCTGGACGAGGTCGCGGGCACGCTCTCCGCCCTGGAGATCGAGGACCTGGTGACGGTCCGGGACGTGACGGCGGTGGCGCAGCGGCTGGAGATGGTGCGCCGGATCGCCACGGAGATCGCCGAGTACGTGGTCGAGCTGGGTACCGACGGCCGGCTCCTCTCGCTCCAGTTGGACGAGTTGATCGCGGGCGTCGAGCCGGAGCGGGACCTGGTGGCCCGCGACTACGTACCGGAGCCGACCGCGAAACGGGCCCGTACGGTCCAGGAGGCCCTGGTGGAACTGGACGCGCTCACCCACCCGGAGCTGCTGGAACTGCCCATCGTGGCGCGGGCCCTGGGTTACAGCGGCTCACCGGAAACCCTCGACTCGGCGGTCTCGCCCCGCGGTTACCGCCTGCTGGCGAAGGTGCCGCGGCTCCCGGGCACCATCATCGAGCGGCTGGTCGAGCACTTCGGCGGGCTCCAGAAGCTGCTGGCGGCGAGCGTGGACGACCTCCAGACGGTGGACGGCGTCGGCGAGGCCCGCGCGCGGAGCGTCCGTGAGGGCCTGTCCCGCCTGGCGGAGTCGTCGATCCTGGAGCGGTACGTCTAGGGTCTTCCGTCTGGATCTGGCCGTACAACTCGCCGTACGTCCGGCCGTACGTCCGGCCCGAGTACGCGAACGCCCCGGCCCGGGAGGAGATCCCGGCCGGGGCGTTCGCGTGTCCCGTGTGCTGCCGCGTGCGCGGAGGGGTCAGTCCTTCTCCAGGCGGATCGACTGCTGCCCCTGCTTGACCGTCGCGCCCGGCGCCACCGCCTCCACCAGGTACGTTCCTGGGCCGACCGCCCCGGCCGGCGGGGTGGCGCACCGGGCCGCGCTGCGTACCCGGTCCCACTCGACGGTACGGGTGACGGTGGCGCCCGCCGGTACCCGGAACAGGGCGCTGCCGGCCTGGGGGCAGTCCTTGGAGGACCAGACCCGCTCGTCGTCGGAGTCGGTCACGGTGAGCACCACGGCCTTCGGTCCGAAGTCCGCCTTGCAGGTGGTCGCGGAGGTGTTCTTGGCGGTCAGCCGGAACACGGGCTTCTCGCCGGGGCCGTAGGCGACCTTCGTCGGGGCGAGGGTCAGCGTCAGGGAGCCGGGGGTGCAGTCCGGCAGCGCGGAACTCCCGGGCACCTGCTGGCCCGAGGTGGTGGTGCCCCCGCCGGAGCCGGAACCTTGGCCGGACGAGCCGGACGAGCCGGACGAGCCGGCGGAACCGGCGGAACCGGCCGAGCCGGCGGAACCGCCGCCGGACGACGCGCCTTCGCCGCCGCC
Organism: Streptomyces sp. NPDC059092; assembly: GCF_042756365.1. Taxonomy (NCBI): domain Bacteria; kingdom Bacillati; phylum Actinomycetota; class Actinomycetes; order Kitasatosporales; family Streptomycetaceae; genus Streptomyces; species Streptomyces sp. NPDC059092. The sequence goes on along the minus strand of NZ_JBHZEJ010000005.1, from coordinate 166,362 downwards.
CGAGCCCGCGCCGCCGCCGCCCGAGCCGCCGGTGTCGCCGTTCTTGCCGCCGTCGGCGCCCGCGTCCGTACCGTTCCCGCCGTCGCCGTCCCCGCCGGTGCCCTCCGACTCGTCCCGGCCGCCCGGCTGTTCACTGATGGCGGGGCCCGAACCGGAGGGGCCCGGGGTGATCGTCGTCGCGGGATTGGCGCCGTCGCCCTTGCCGTCGGTCTTCCTGCCACCTCCGCCCGAGGTGACGACCCATACGACCAGCAGGGCGAGCAGCGCGATCAGCGTCGCCGCTACTGCCCTCCGTCGCCAGTAGATGGTGGAGGGAAGCGGCCCGACCGGATTGCGCAAAGATCCCACGTCGCAAACTGTACGAGAGATCCGGGCCAACTCCCGCCCCACATGCCGCCCGTGTGCACAAGTTTTACGGATCATCATCCCGCAGAGGCGAGTCGGGCCGTGATCTTCGGCTGACGCGCATTCAGATGGCGATTGAGGGAACCCTCGATGGCCTCGGTACGTTCTCCCCATGAACAGCAGCGCAACCAGCGGCCTCTATCGAGACGTCGTCGACTTCGCCCACACCACCCCTTCCTGGTTCCAGTTCCTGGCGGAAATATGGACAGAAGCCGGACTGCTCTTGTTCGGGGTCCTCTTCCTCGTGATCTGGTGGCAGGCCAGACCGACCGGCTCGCGCGCCGTGGCCGTCGCGGTGCTCGCCCCGCTCGCGACCGCCTTCGCCTATGTGTGCAGCGAGGTGTCCAAATCGGTGATCCAGGAGGACCGCCCCTGCCGGACCGTCACGGGAGCCGTCTCCCTCATCCCCTGTCCGCCCGTGGGTGACTGGTCCTTCCCCAGCAACCACTCGACGATCGCCGGCGCCGCTGCGATCACCCTCGTGCTCGCACGCCCCGTACTCGCTTATCTGACGGTGCCGATGGCGCTGTTGATGGCGTTCTCGCGGGTCTTCGTCGGCGTCCACTACCCGCACGACGTCGCGGTGGGCCTCGTGTTCGGCGGCGTGATCGCCACGGTCGTCGTCCTCCTCGCGGCCCGTCCCGTGCAGCTCCTGGTGGAGACGATGCGTTCCAGCAGATCGGGCGCGGCGCTCTGGCTGGCGGGCTCCGGCGACGGCGCACCGGCCGTGGCGCGCGGACGCCACAGCGCCGGCCGGAGCTGAGCCCGACCGCACGAGCGAACGGGGAGAGAAAAGGCGTACGTACTTCTGGAGCACGCCGGACCGGGCGCGGGGTACCGGGCGCGCGGGTCCGGCCCCGGGCGCGAGACGCCGACCCCGGCACGTGGTGGCGGCGCGCACGCGCGGGCGCGTGAGGACCGCGCGGCTCGCGGGCGCTGACCCGAGCGCGTGGTGCTGTCCGGCGTACTCCGGCGTACGCCTGCCTGCTGCACCGTCCGCGGGCCCGCACATGTCAGGATCGGAACTGCCATGACTGCTACCTCCGCGCACTCGACGCCCCCGCGCCACCCGTCACCCCCGCCGCACCCCGCCCCGGTGGACGGGGCCGGTCCGGCCGCCCTTCCCCCCGCCGTCCCCTCCACCCTCCACACCCCCGTCATCGCGTGGTTCGAGACGCACGCCCGCGATCTGCCCTGGCGCCGCCCCGAGGCGGGCGCCTGGGGGGTGATGGTCAGCGAGTTCATGCTCCAGCAGACCCCGGTGAACCGGGTCCTGCCGGTGTACGAACAGTGGCTCGCCCGCTGGCCCCGCCCCGCCGACCTGGCCGCCGAGGCACCCGGCGAAGCGGTGCGCGCCTGGGGCCGGCTCGGCTACCCGCGCCGCGCGCTGCGGCTGCACGGCGCCGCGAAGGCGATAACGGAGCGGCACGGCGGTGACGTACCCCGCGAGCACGCGCACCTGCTCTCGCTGCCCGGGATCGGCGAGTACACGGCCGCCGCGGTCGCGTCGTTCGCGTACGGGCAGCGGCACGCCGTGCTCGACACGAACGTACGGCGCGTCCTGGCCCGCGCCGTGAACGGCGTCCAGTACCCGCCGAACGCGACCACCGCCGCCGAGCGGAAGCTCGCACGTGCGCTGCTGCCCGAGGACGCGTCGACGGCGGCGCGCTGGGCCGCCTCCTCGATGGAACTGGGCGCGCTGATCTGCACGGCGAAGAACGAGGGGTGCGCGCGCTGCCCGATCGCCGCGCGGTGCGCCTGGCAGCTCGCCGGGAAGCCGGCCCACGACGGGCCGCCGCGGCGCGGCCAGACCTACGCGGGCACGGACCGCCAGGTCCGCGGCAAGCTCCTCGCCGTGCTGCGGGACGCGGCGACGCCCGTACCGCAGGCGGCGCTGGACGCGGTGTGGGACGAGCCGGTGCAGCGGGGGCGGGCCCTGGACGGGCTGGTCGCGGACGGACTGGTCGAGCCCCTGGAGAACGCCCTGTACCGGCTGCCGCAGAGCTGAGCCCCGCTCGGCCGCCGTTACACAACCGATGGGCAGCCGTGCGTCCGCCGACGGCTGTCCCGCACAGCCTCGTGACAACCGCTCCGTAATTTCAGTGACGTCAGGAAAGTGCCGTCGGGAACGGCATGAATGATCACGGGGTCGGAGGCGGTTGGCATGGCGCAGGGTGATGTGCTCGGATTCGAGGAGTACGTGCGTACCCGGCAGGAGGCTCTGCTGCGGAGCGCCCGGCGGCTCGTACCCGATCCCGTCGACGCGCAGGATCTCCTCCAGACCGCGCTGGCCCGTACGTACGGCCGCTGGGACGGTATCGCCGACAAGTCCCTCGCCGACGCCTACCTCCGCCGCGTCATGATCAACACCCGTACGGAGTGGTGGCGCGCCCGCAAGCTCGAAGAGGTCCCCACCGAGCAGCTTCCCGACGCGAGCGTCGAGGACGGCAGCGAGCAGCGGGCCGACCGCGCGCTGCTGATGGACATCCTCGGGGTGCTGGCTCCGAAGCAACGCAGCGTCGTCGTACTGCGACACTGGGAGCAGATGAGCACGGAGGAGACGGCCGCGGCGCTCGGCATGTCGGCGGGTACGGTGAAGAGCACGCTGCACCGCGCGCTGGCGAGGCTCCGGGAGGAGCTGGAGAGCCGCGCGGCCGAGAGCCGGGACGCCAACGCGCCTCAGAAGCCGGCGGTGGTACGTCGTGACGCACATGGCGGCCGGGGTGGCCGCCGGGAACGGGGGCGGGAGAGGTGCGCGGCCTGAGAGGCCCCGATCGGTCGGGGAGCAGATCGGCGGAGACCGGACCACCCGGCCAGGAAACGGCGGGACCGGAAACGGTGGGCCGGGAAACAGTGGGCCGGGAAACAGTGGGCCGGGAATCGGCGGGGCGGGAATCGGCGGGGCGGGAATCGGCGGGGCACGCGTCCCTGGCGGCGGGTGGCACGGTACTGGCCGGGCTCGCCGCGTTCGGCCTGCTCGCGGCCGGCTGCTCGACGGGCGGTACGGGGACCCGGGACGAGGGCGCGGCCGTGACCGCGCCGGTCGAGCGGAACGTACCCACGCACAAGGCGTCCACGGTGACGCCCGCCACGACCGTCGACGCGCTGTCCCTGCTGAGGAACGACCCCAAGGTCAGCCCGCGGATCAAGGCCGACCTCAAACGGTGCGGCGAGGACACGTACCCGGTGGACACGTCGTACGGGAACCTCACCGGTGGTACCGCGCCCGATGTGGTGATCAACGTGATGACGTGCGGCGACGCCGTCGGCATCGGCACGTTCGTGTACCGCGATAAGGGCAAGGCGTACGAGAACGTCTTCGCGGCCGAGGAGCCGGCGATCTACTCCGCGATCGACCGCGGCGAACTGGTCGTCACCCAGCAGGTGTACGCGCGGGGCGACCCGATGTCGTACCCCTCGGGCGAGGACGTGGTCACGTACAGCTGGGGCCACGGCAAGTTCAGCGAGCGGTACCGCGTACGCAACGACTACCGGCGGACAGCGCCCAAGCCCGATCCCTCCGTGGCCGACGGAGGCTGACGCCCTCCGCCCGGCGGGACGCCACCCGACATGACCCGTTCGCCTTCCGGCACGACACCCACGACCGAGAACTGAGAGCCGCAGGATGGCAGAGACCCATGTCCTGTTCGTCGAGGACGACGACGTCATCCGCGAAGCCACCCAACTCGCGCTGGAGCGCGACGGCTTCGCGGTCACCGCCATGCCGGACGGACTCTCCGGCCTGGAGGCGTTCCGCGCGAACCGGCCCGACATCGCGCTGCTCGACGTGATGGTGCCGGGCCTGGACGGTGTCAGCCTGTGCCGCCGGATCCGTGACGAGTCGACCGTGCCCGTGATCATGCTGTCGGCCCGCGCCGACTCGATCGACGTGGTGCTGGGCCTGGAGGCGGGCGCCGACGACTACGTGACCAAGCCCTTCGACGGCGCGGTGCTCGTCGCCAGGATCCGCGCCGTACTGCGCCGCTTCGGCCACGCGGGCCGCCCGGCCGGGGAGCCGGGCGGGCAGGGCGAGCCCGACGAGCACGGCGTGCTGTCCTTCGGCGATCTGGAGATCGACACGGTGGGCATGGAGGCGCGGCGGAGCGGCGTGCGGGTGGCGCTGACCCCGACGGAGATGCGGCTCCTCCTGGAGTTCTCGTCCGCGCCCGGTACCGTGCTCTCCCGGGACAAGCTGCTGGAGCGGGTCTGGGACTACGGCTGGGGCGGCGACACCCGTGTCGTGGACGTCCATGTGCAGCGGCTGCGTACCAAGATCGGCCAGGACCGGATCGACACGGTCCGCGGTTTCGGATACAAGCTCAAGGCATGAAACGCCTCGCCCTGCGCACCGGTGTCAGGTGGAAGATCAGCATCGCGATCGCGGCGGTCAGCGCGCTCGTGGCGGTCGCCCTGAGCCTGGTCGTCCACAACTCGGCCCGGGTCTCCATGCTCGACAACGCGCGCGAAGTCCAGATGGAACGGCTGCTGTTCGCCCAGCGGATGTACGACAGCACCAAGGAAGCGAAGTTCGGCACGAAGGTCGACGACCCGGCGCTGCCGCGCTCCCTGGAGCAGAAGATGAACCAGGGGAGACGCGCGACCTACGTGCAGGAGGAGACGAACGGGGTGCCCGACGTCTGGGCGGCCGTCCCGCTCAGCAACGGCACCGTACTCTCGCTGCACAGCAAGTTCGCCGACCGCTCCACCACGATCATGAAGGACCTGAACCGGTCCCTGATCATCGGCTCCGTCTCGGTGGTCTTCGGCGGCTGCGCCCTCGGGGTGCTGGTCGGCGGCCAGCTCTCGCGGCGGCTGCGGAAGGCCGCCGCGGCGGCGGGCCGGGTCGCGCAGGGCAATACGGACGTACGGGTCGGGGATGCCGTGGGCGGTGTCGTACGCGACGAGACGGACGAGCTGGCCCGCGCCGTGGACGCGCTGACGGACGCGCTGAACGAGCGGATCGAGGCGGAGCGGCGGGTCACCGCGGACATCGCCCACGAGCTGCGCACCCCGGTCACGGGGCTGCTCACCGCGGCCGAGCTGCTGCCACCGGGGCGCCCCACCGAGCTGGTGCGCGACCGGGCGCAGGCCATGCGGACCCTGGTCGAGGACGTCCTGGAGGTCGCGAGGCTCGACAGCGCCTCGGAGCGGGCGGAGCTCCAGGAGATCGCGCTCGGCGAGTTCGTCGCCCGGCGGGTGGCCCTGCTCAACCCCGACATCGAGGTGCAGGTGGTCCACGACTCGTGGGTCAACACCGACCCGCGCCGGCTGGAGCGCATCCTGGGCAATCTGCTGGCCAACGCCGCCAAGCACGGCGGGACACCGGTCGAGGTCACCGTGGAGGGCCGGGTCGTACGGATACGGGACCACGGCCCCGGTTTCCCCGAGGCGCTGCTCCGCGAGGGCCCCAGCCGTTTCCGTACGGGTGCCACGGACCGCGCGGGATACGGGCACGGTCTGGGACTGACCATCGCGGCCGGCCAGTCCCGCGTCCTGGGCGCCCGTCTCACATTCCGCAACGCGACCCCCTCGGGGGCGCCGGACAGCGGCGCGAGCGGCGTGAGCGGCGCGATCGCGGTCCTCTGGCTCCCGGAACACGCCCCGACGAACACGGGCAGCTTCCCGCTGCTCCACCACCTCCAGGACTGAGCGGAGCGGCCGTCCGGCCCGGAGGGGCCTCGACTGCCCGCCCGCCCCGGAGGGGCTTCGAGGGGCTGGGAACGGCCGCCGGCCCTGTCCCGCGACGCGGGACAGGGCCGGAAGACAAGGGGAGGAGCACGGGTCAGACGGTCTGCGCGACCTCGTCGGGGCTCTTCGGCCCGGCACCCCGCAGCGGAACCTCACGGACGAAGAACGCCGCCGCGAACCCGATCACCGCGATGCCGGCGCCGAGCAGGAACGCCGAGTGCGTACCGGCGGAGACCGCCTGCTGGTACGCCTCACGCACCACGTCCGGCAGCTTCGCCAGGCTCGCCGCGTCGAGCTGCGCGGACTGCTCCGTCACACCCGCCCCGCCGGAGCCCGCGCGGGACGCCATCTCGTCCTGCACCCGGCTGGTGAAGAGCGCGCCCATGATCGCGGCGCCGAAGGAGCCGCCGAGCGTACGGAAGAGGGTGGTGGTGGACGAGCCGACGCCCATGTCCTTCATCTCGACGCTGTTCTGCGCGACGAGCATGGTGATCTGCATCAGGAAGCCCAGCCCGGCGCCGAGCACCGCCATGTAGATCCCCGAGGTCAGCCGCGAGGTGTCCGGGCCCATCTGCGCGAGGAGGAAGAGCCCCGCGACCATCAGACCACTGCCCACGATCGGGAAGATCCGGTACTTGCCGGTGTTGGTGGTGACCCGTCCCACGAGCAGCGAGACGAGCATCATCGACAGGAGCATCGGCAGGAGCAGCAGACCGGAGTTGGTGGCGGAGGCGCCCTGCACGGCCTGCTGGTACAGCGGGAGGAAGAGCACCGCGCCGAACATCACGAAGCCGGTCAGGAAGCCGACGACCGACATGATCGTGAAGTTGCGGCTGCGGAAGATGTGCAGCGGCATGATCGGCTCGTCGACCTTGGTCTGCACGGCGACGAACCCGATGAGCGAGGCGACACCGACGAAGATCAGCAGCAGGATCATCCCGGAGGTCCAGGCGTACTCCGTACCGCCCCAGGTCGTGACCAGCACGATCGAGGTGATGCCGACGGTCAGCAGCCCGGCACCGAGGTAGTCGACCTTGACCTTCTTCGAGCGGTCCTTGGCGGGCAGGTGCAGTACGGCGGTGATCATCGCGAGCGCCACGGCGCCCAGCGGCAGGTTGATGTAGAAGCTCCAGCGCCAGCCGAGGTGGTCGGTGATCGTGCCGCCGACCAGCGGTCCGCCGATCATGGCGAGGGCCATGACACCGGCCATCATGCCCTGGTACTTGCCGCGCTCCCGGGGCGGGATCAGGTCACCGATGATGGCCATGACGCCGACCATCAGACCGCCCGCGCCGAGCCCCTGGACGGCCCGGAAGCCGATGAGCTGGCTCATGTCCTGGGCCATGCCGCTGAGCGCGGAGCCGATCAGGAAGACGACGATCGAGGCGAGGAAGACGCCCTTGCGTCCGTAGAGGTCGCCGAGCTTGCCCCAGATCGGTGTGGAGGCCGCCGTGGCGAGGGCGTACGCGGTGACCACCCAGGAGAGGTGGGCGAGGCCGCCCAGCTCGCCGACGATGGTCGGCATCGCCGTACCGACGATCATGTTGTCGAGCATCGCGAGCAGCATCGCGATCATCAGCGCCAGCAGCACGACGCGCACGCTGCGCGGCTGCCGTCCACCGCTCCCCGCCGCCTCCGCGGTCGCCGCGGGCCCGGCGGTCGCTATGGACTCCGCGGTCGCCACGGACCCCGCGGCCCCCTCCCCCGCTGGTGCCGCGCCCGCGGCCTTCCCCGGCTGTTTCCCGTTCGCACTCATCGTCCCCACCGCTCCCCTGGTACACCCTGATGCCTGGTACATGCGCCCGCCGGGGCCCTTACTTGCCGACCGGCTAGCTGACTACACTGCGGTAAGGTAGACCTCTACTTACCGGGCGTCAAGTAAGTAATTCGGGAGAGCACCCATGGGCAGCACACAGCACCCCCGGCGGGGAAACACCCGCCAGCGCATTCAGGACGTCGCGCTGGAGCTGTTCGCGGAGCAGGGGTACGAGAAGACCTCGCTGCGGGAGATCGCCGAGCGGCTGGACGTCACGAAGGCCGCGCTCTACTACCACTTCAAGACCAAGGAAGACATCCTGGTCAGCCTCTTCCAGGACCTCACCCGCCCGATCGACGAACTGATCGCCTGGGGCCAGGAGCAGCCGCCCACCCTGGAGAGCAAGAAGGAGATCCTGCACCGCTACAGCGCGGCGCTCGCGGGCGCGGCGCCGCTCTTCCGGTTCATGCAGGAGAACCAGGCGACCGTACGCGAGCTGAGCGTCGGCGAGAGCTTCAAGAGCCGCATGGCCGGCCTGTTCGAGCTGTTCAAGGACCCCGACGCCTCCATGACCGACCAGGTCCGGTGCGTGAGCGCGCTCTTCACCATGCACGCCGGCACCTTCGCGCTCAAGGACGTCGAAGGAGACCCCGAGGAGAAGCGCGAAGCCATCCTGGAGGTCTCCATGGAGCTGATCACCAAGGCGCACCACGGGACCACGTCCTGAGACGTGGTCCCGTGGCGGGGTCACAACCCCGCGCCCGATCTCACCTCAGGTGTCACACCTTGACGCCGACGGAGCGCAGGAAGGGCACCGGGTCGACGGCCGAGCCGTAGTTCGGGGTCGTACGGATCTCGAAGTGCAGGTGCGGACCGCTGGAGTTACCGGTGTTGCCGGACAGGGCGATCTTCTGCCCCGTCTTGACCGACTGACCGATGCCCACGTCGACCTTCGACAGGTGCGCGTACTGCGAGTACGTACCGTTCTTGTGCTTGATCACGATCGCGTTGCCGTACGCGGGACCGTCACCGGCACCGTTGGGACCGGCCTTGACCACGGTGCCCGTGTGGGCGGCGTGGACGGCGGTGCCGACCGGCACGGCGAAGTCCTGGCCGGAGTGCTTGTGCGACCACATGGTGCCGCCGCGGCCGAACTTCGCACTCAGCGTGTACTTCTTGACGGGGTCGGTCCAGGCGGCGGCCTTCTTGGCGCTCGCCGCGGCCTTGCTCTGCTCGGCGCCGGCGGCCTTGGCCTGGACGGCGGCCTGCTGGTGCGCGGCGGCCGTGGCGGAGGAGCCGACCGGGCTCGCGTGGGCGTCACCGCTGGTCGCGGCGAACGCGGCCCCGGCCCCGGCCACCATCGTCACTCCGACTCCGGCAGCCAGAACGCCGGCACGGGCACGAAGGGCGGACGGGCGGGACAGACGGGACAGGTTGCGCTGCGACATACGGGATGAACCTCCGGGCAAGAATGGTCCCGGCACTCACGCACCGGGCTGGCCTCACCTTGGTAACCCGGACCCACCCACATCCCAAAACACCCCATCTACGACATCTCGTCGTAGCGCCGGAGGTGGCCCTCGGCCTCTTGACGCCCCGCCCGTCCCGCCCATGGCACAGGCCCCCCACAGCCTGGCCTTCCTGTCGAACCGGCAGCTTCCGCACTATTCCGTCTAGTAGCGCCGAAAACGCCTGTGCGCCTTGTCACGGCCACCGGGTAGAACGACTGTCCGTTTCAGGACCAAAGCCCCGGCCCGCGCCACCGTGCCCCCACGGCGGGAGAACCGCGCACCGCCCCGGTCCGCGGGCCGGACCACACCCGGAAGCGCGCGCTCAGGGCTGGACCCCCCGGAAGCGCGCGCTCCGCGCCGCTGTCACCACCAGCCCGCACGCGGCGGCGGCAACCACCTCGGCACCGAAGCCCTCGGCGACCGCCTGACCGCCCCCACGTGGCCCGCGCGAAAAGGGGCTGCCCCGGACCGTTTCTCACGGTCCGGGGCAGCCCCTTCAGGCGCTCAGGCCAGCAGCGTCACACGCGCGAGTGGCGCGTCACGCCTCCTTCGTCAGGTTCGGGCCGCCGCCCGCCGCCTGCTCGATCGGGGGGGCGTCCGGGAGCGGGGACTTCTCCTCGCCGCGGAAGGTGAACTTCTTCGCCTCACCCTCACCCTCCGTGTCCACGACCACGATGTGACCGGGGCGCAGCTCACCGAAGAGGATCTTCTCGGAGAGGATGTCCTCGATCTCCCGCTGGATCGTCCGGCGCAGCGGCCGGGCGCCCAGGACCGGGTCGTAGCCCTTCTTCGCGAGGAGCGACTTGGCGTTCGGGCTCAGCTCAAGGCCCATGTCGCGGTCCTTGAGGCGCTCGTCCACCTTGTCCACCATGAGGTCGACGATCTGGATGATGTCTTCCTCGGTGAGCTGGTGGAAGACGACCGTGTCGTCGACACGGTTGAGGAACTCGGGGCGGAAGTGCTGCTTCAGCTCTTCGTTGACCTTGTTCTTCATCCGCTCGTAGTTCGTCTTCGTGTCGCCCTGCGCCGCGAAGCCCAGGTTGAAGCCCTTCGAGATGTCCCGCGTCCCGAGGTTGGTCGTCATGATGATGACCGTGTTCTTGAAGTCCACGACCCGGCCCTGGGAGTCGGTCAGGCGACCGTCCTCCAGGATCTGGAGAAGGGAATTGAAGATATCGGGGTGGGCCTTCTCGACCTCGTCGAAGAGAACGACGGAGAACGGCTTCCTGCGGACCTTCTCGGTGAGCTGGCCGCCCTCTTCGTATCCCACGTAACCGGGGGGAGAACCGAAGAGACGGGAAACCGTGTGCTTCTCGCTGAACTCCGACATGTCGAGAGCGATCAGCGCGTCCTCGTCACCGAAGAGGAATTCGGCGAGCGTCTTGGACAGCTCGGTCTTACCGACACCGGACGGACCGGCGAAGATGAACGAGCCGCCGGGGCGCTTCGGGTCCTTCAGACCCGCTCGCGTACGGCGGATCGCCTGCGAGAGCGCCTTGATGGCGTCCTTCTGGCCGATGACGCGCTTGTGCAGCTCGTCCTCCATGCGGAGCAGCCGGGAGGACTCCTCTTCCGTGAGCTTGAAGACCGGGATGCCCGTGGCCGTCGCCAGGACCTCGGCGATCAGGTCTTCGTCCACCTCGGCGACGACGTCCATGTCGCCGGCCTTCCACTCCTTCTCCCGCTTGGTCTTCGCGGCGAGGAGCTGCTTCTCCTTGTCGCGGAGAGAGGCGGCCTTCTCGAAGTCCTGGGAGTCGATGGCCGACTCCTTGTCGCGGCGGACTCCGGCGATCTTCTCGTCGAACTCGCGGAGGTCCGGCGGCGCGGTCATCCGGCGGATGCGCATCCGGGAGCCGGCCTCGTCGATCAGGTCGATCGCCTTGTCCGGCAGGAAGCGGTCCGAGATGTAGCGGTCGGCGAGCGTCGCGGCGGCGACCAGCGCGGAGTCCGTGATGGACACGCGGTGGTGCGCCTCGTAACGGTCGCGCAGGCCCTTCAGGATCTCGATCGTGTGCGGCAGCGACGGCTCCGCGACCTGGATCGGCTGGAAGCGGCGCTCCAGCGCCGCGTCCTTCTCCAGGTGCTTGCGGTACTCGTCGAGCGTCGTCGCACCGATGGTCTGAAGCTCACCGCGGGCCAGCATCGGCTTGAGGATGCTGGCGGCGTCGATCGCGCCCTCGGCCGCGCCGGCACCCACGAGGGTGTGCAGCTCGTCGATGAACAGGATGATGTCGCCGCGGGTGCGGATCTCCTTCAGGACCTTCTTCAGGCGCTCCTCGAAGTCACCGCGGTAGCGGGAGCCCGCGACGAGCGCGCCGAGGTCGAGGGTGTAGAGGTGCTTGTCCTTGAGGGTCTCGGGCACCTCGCCCTTGACGATGGCTTGGGCCAGTCCCTCGACGACCGCCGTCTTGCCGACGCCGGGCTCGCCGATGAGGACCGGGTTGTTCTTCGTACGGCGGGACAGCACCTGCATGACCCGCTCGATCTCCTTCTCGCGCCCGATGACCGGGTCGAGTTTGGATTCGCGGGCGGCCTGGGTGAGGTTCCGGCCGAACTGGTCGAGGACCAGGGACGTGGAGGGCGTGCCCTCGGCAGGACCGCCCGCTGTGGCGGCCTCCTTGCCCTGGTAGCCGGAGAGCAACTGGATGACCTGCTGCCGCACCCGGTTGAGATCGGCGCCCAGCTTCACGAGGACCTGGGCGGCGACGCCCTCGCCCTCGCGGATCAGGCCGAGCAGGATGTGCTCGGTGCCGATGTAGTTGTGGCCGAGCTGAAGGGCCTCGCGGAGCGACAGCTCCAGGACCTTCTTGGCACGGGGGGTGAAGGGGATGTGCCCGGACGGGGCCTGCTGGCCCTGGCCGATGATCTCCTCCACCTGCTGGCGGACCGCCTCGAGCGAAATCCCGAGGCTCTCCAGGGCCTTAGCGGCGACACCCTCACCCTCGTGGATCAGGCCCAGGAGGATGTGCTCGGTGCCGATGTAGTTGTGGTTGAGCATCCGGGCTTCTTCCTGAGCCAGGACGACAACCCGCCGCGCGCGGTCGGTGAACCTCTCGAACATCGTTAATCGCTCCTCAGAGCGGTCAGGCAGTAAAGGGGTCGGTCCCCTCCCTGTCCTTCCGCAGCTTAGTCCCGCAAGCGGGGACCGCTCATTCCAACTGCCGACTACCTTGTCCCAGGCTCCCAGCCCCGAACGCCGGACAACAGCTTCAACCTGATGGTGGGAGACGATGTTCCCGCAGGCCAGGCAGATACCCCACGCAGCACTACGCCGATGGCGAACGCGAGACGCCCGGAACCGCGTGTCGCCCCTTCCCACTAGGAATGTCTTACCCGCTCGCACCGACAGTCCATGCGGCGCGCCCCGATTCCCTCAGCTACGGGCGAACACCCTTGCGCTCCCTCACGCGCCCGCACGCCCCTCGATCGGGGACCGTGAGCGACGGGGCGCGCACTCAGCGTAACTTCGGGTGCGGACACGGAGTTGCCCGGGGTATGGCTCCGACTGTCCCACCGCCCCGCACACCGTCCGACGACGGCCGCGGCCCGAGGCACGCGCGCGGGCCGGGTGCCCGTCCGCGACGGCACGAGGAGTGCCGCACGGAGTGGCACGGGGAATGGTACGAGGACGGGCTCGGCTGGCCGACGGTGCCCGGGCCGCCGCTCGGGCTGCTCACCGGGGTCCGCTTCGACGTGCTGGAGCTGCCGGCCGACGCGGGCGACGCGCTGCTGCGGCGCATCGGCCCGGGGTGCGGTCCGGTGGCGCTCAGCGGATGCGGCGGCCTGGTCCGGCTGCTGGTGGCCGAGGGGAGCGCGGACGAGCTGCCCGGCCTGCTCGACTGGCTGGACTGGCGCGGTATCGCCCTGGGGCTGTCGGCGCTCGGCGCGGGCGGACGGATGACCGCTCCCGTACCGGCCGTCACGCAGGCGGCCGGCCTCCTGACCGTACGGAGTGCCGTACGAGGTGCCGTACGGAGTGCCGCTCCCCCGCGGCGGGCGGGCGGCGCCCCGCAGGGGACCGCCGTGTGGCTGCGGCCCCCCGAGCCCGGACGTGAGGTGGAACCGACGCTGCCGACGCTCGCACTCTCCGGACGGGGGGACGGTAACGGGGGCAGTGGTGGGGGTGCCCCCGATCTCGTACGACTTGTGGACGCGGCGGCCACCGAGTGCCACCGGGCCCGCTTGCTGCGCGGAAATGTGTTCCGTGCGAATACTCAGCCGTTGGCCTTCTCGTAGGCTTCACGGATCTCGGCGGGAACACGGCCGCGGTCGTTGACGCTGTAGCCGTTCTCCTTCGCCCACTTGCGGATTTCGGCGGTGTCCTTGTTGCCACCGGCCGCCGCACGGCCCTTGCCACGGCTGCCCGCGGCGCGGCCACCGGTACGCCGGCCACCCTTGGTGTACGGATCGAGGAGGCCCCGCAGCTTGTCCGCATTGGCCGTGGTGAGGTCGATCTCGTAGGTCTTGCCATCCAGAGCGAACGTCACTGTCTCGTCCGCCTCGCCACCGTCGAGGTCATCGACAAGAAGGACCTGAACCTTCTGTGCCACCGGATTTCCTTTCATCGAAAATGCAGTACGCGGAAAGGAAACCGCTTTTCTCGGGAAAACACAAACCCCCGGGAGAGGTTCACAGGCGCAACAGGACGGGAAACGTGCGCGATTCGGACATAGAGCGCTGCGGAGTCGGACGGTCACAGATGCAGAAGCATCCGGCTGTTGCCCAAGGTGTTCGGCTTCACCCGTTCGAGACCGAGGAACTCGGCAACACCCTCGTCATAGGAACGCAGCAGCTCTCGGTAGACATCTCGGCCGACCGGGGTCTCACCGATCTCCTCGAAGCCCCGCTTCGTGAAGAACTCGACTTCGAAGGTCAGGCAGAATACCCGGCTCACTCCGAGCCAGCGGGCCGTCTCCAGCAACTTGTCCAGCAGAAGATGTCCGGCGCCGGCCCCCTTGACCGCGGGATCAACGGCGAGTGTGCGCACTTCGGCGAGGTCCTCCCACATCACGTGCAAGGCGCCGCAGCCGATGACGCTCGCGTCCGCGTCGCGTTCCGCGACCCAGAACTCCTGGATGTCCTCGTAAAGCGTCACCGGCGCTTTGTCGAGCAGGATGCCTTCGCTCACGTAAGGGTCGACGAGACGCCGGATCGCCGGTACATCCCTGGTCCTGGCCCGCCGGACGGTGAGGGCATTCGCTTCGGCATTGGGAACGGGTGGCACTGAGGGCATGACCGGACGCTATCGCCCCGCCCCGGAACCCCCGTCGGCGCCCTCTCCCGCCCGGCCCTCCGGGGCTTGGGCACCTTCGGGCACTTCGACGGGGGCCGCGGCGGGTTCCGGGACCACCGGGACGTCCGGATCGTTCACACGGACCATACGCACGGCGTCCTCAAGGGCCTGGCGCTGCTCGGCCGACATCATGCCGAAGAAGGCGACGAGAGCGGCGGCCGGGTTGTCACTCTTCGACCAGGCTTCGTTCATGAGCGCCGCCGCGTAGGCGGCACGGGTGGAGACCGCCGTATATCGATAGGCGCGGCCGTCCACTTCCCGGCGTACCCAGCCCTTCTGATGGAGATTGTCCATTACGGTCATGACGGTGGTGTAGGCGATGGACCGTTCCCGCTGAAGGTCTTCGAGGACTTCCCGGACGGTGACCGGACGGTTCCATTGCCAGACGCGTGTCATGACGGCGTCTTCCAGGTCTCCCAATTGACGGGGCACCCCGCCACCATAGTGCGAGATGTCCGAATGGCCGGTTATTGACGTAACAAAAAGGACGTACGACTGGGTTTCAGTCGTACGTCCGTACATCCGCACGTGGTCCGGATGTCGCGCGCGATGTCCCGCGTGCGGCCGGGGCCCTCAGGCGCGGTGCGCTTCCGGGGCGGCGCCGTGACCGGCGGCCTCCGCCCGGGCCAGGGCCGCGTCGACCGCCGCGTCCTCCTTGGCCTTGTTGGGGCCGCCCTGGCTCTTGACGATCGTCCTGACCAGGAGGGTGAAGAACGTGGCCATGACCACGGGGGGCAGCAGCGCGGAGACGTAGTCCATGCCGTCCAGAGTAGCTATCCGGCGGCGAGCCGTTCCGGCGGGGGCGCGGGTCGGCGGCGGGGCGGAAAGACCTCGGACGGCTTGGGCATCGGCTTGTCCGGCGCGGGGCGGTGCGGCTCCGCGGGCTCGCGGGGCCGCGCGGGCTCGGCGGGCTCGGCGGGCTCGGCGGGCCTGGAAGGCTTACGGGGCTCGCGCGCCGGTTCGTCGGCTGCCCGGCCGCCGGGCAGCGCGAGGAGCCGGGTACGGGGCGCGGGGGCCGCCGGGACCGTACGGCGATCGGCGCCCAGTCCCGCGAAGCGGGACCGTACGGAGCGCTCGGCGAGCCGCCGGCAGTGGTCGAGCAGGGCCGCGGCGGCCGGGTTGGCCCGCAGGGCGCGCAGCGCGGCGAGGTCGTCGGGGCCCGGCGGGTAGCCGGTGGCCAGGGCGTCCTGGAGCAGTTCGAGATAGCCGGTGACGGAGCCGGGCAGCGCCTGGCGGTACCGGGCCAGGTCCGCGACGAGGAACGCCCGCATCCGCCCCGCCTCGCGTACCGCCTCGTCCACGGACTCGGCGAGCCGCAGGCATTCCTGGACGTGTTCGCGCGGGAGCGGGACGGGGTGAAGGGCGGTGGCGAGGGCACGTCGGAGCACACACAGCTCGTCAGCGCCGAACGCCATGCCGCCGCGGGATCCGTAGGGCGTGGGCATGGGGCGACAGTACGCGCCAAAGGGACAAAATCCGCTTAATATCCCACTTCGGGCGCGCCCGAATGCCGGACGGCACGGGTGGGCGCGTGAGCGCCCCTGCGCGGGCGTTGCGCGCAGGGGGAGGCCCCGCGCGCAACGCCCCCTTCCAGGCCCGTGAGGGTGGCTCACAAGCCCGGACGGGGGCGGCGCGGCCCAGCGGGGCCGGGAGCCGGAGGGACCCGCCCGTGGGCGCGGTCAGCGCCTGGCGGGCAGAACCGCGCCCACGGGAAGCGGCTCACATACGGGAGACGTTGCGCTCGTACACCAGGCGCAGGCCGATCAGGGTCAGCCACGGCTCGTGCTCGTCGATCACGGACGCCTCGCCCAGGACCATCGGCGCGAGGCCGCCGGTCGCGATGACCGTCACCTCTTCCGGGTCGTCGGACAGCTCGCGCGCCATGCGCGACACCACGCCGTCGACCTGGCCGGCGAAGCCGTACAGGATGCCCGACTGCATCGCCTCGACGGTGTTCTTGCCGATCACGCTGCGCGGCCGGGCCAGCTCGATCTTGCGGAGCTGCGCGCCCTTGACGCCCAGTGCCTCGACCGAGATCTCGATGCCCGGGGCGATGACCCCGCCCGTGTACTCGCCGCGCACGCTGACCGCGTCGAAGGTGGTCGCCGTACCGAAGTCGACGACGATCGCGGGGCCGCCGTACAGCTCGACCGCCGCGACCGCGTTGATGATGCGGTCGGCGCCGACCTCCTTGGGGTTGTCCATCAGGATCGGCACGCCCGTCTTGATGCCGGGCTCCACGAGGACGGCGGGCACGTCGCCGTAGTAGCGGCGGGTCACCTCGCGCAGCTCGTGCAGGACGGAGGGGACCGTCGAGCAGATCGCGATGCCCTCGATGCCGTCGCCCAGTTCGTCGCCGAGGAGCGGGTGCATGCCCATCAGGCCCTGGAGGAGGACGGCGAGTTCGTCGGCGGTGCGGCGCGCGTCCGTGGAGATGCGCCAGTGCTCGACGATCTCCTCGCCGTCGAACAGGCCGAGGACGGTGTGGGTGTTGCCCACGTCGATGGTGAGCAGCATCAGACGCCGACCTCGCGCAGGTCCAGGCCGATGTCGAGGATCGGGGAGGAGTGCGTCAGCGCGCCGACGGCGAGGAAGTCGACGCCCGTGTCCGCGTACGCGCGGGCGTTGTCGAGGGTGAGCCGGCCCGAGGACTCCAGGACCGCGCGGCCCGCGACGATCCCGACGGCCTCGGCGGTCTCGGCCGGGGTGAAGTTGTCCAGGAGGATCAGATCGGCGCCGGCGTCCAGGACTTCGCGTACCTGGTGCAGGGTGTCCACCTCCACCTCGACCGCCAGGTCGGGCGTGCCCAGCTCCTCCAGGGTGGCCCGTACGGCCTTGAACGCCTCGGCGACGCCGCCCGCGGCGACGACGTGGTTGTCCTTGACCAGGGCGGCGTCGGAGAGCGACATCCGGTGGTTGACGCCACCGCCGCACCTCACCGCGTACTTCTCCAGGGCGCGCAGCCCCGGCGTGGTCTTGCGGGTGTCGCGGACCTTGGCGCCGGTGCCTTCGAGTGCGTCGGCCCACGCGCGCGTGGCGGTCGCCACGCCGGACAGCCGGCACAGCAGGTTGAGCGCGCTGCGCTCGGCGGTGAGCAGATCGCGGGTGCGGGTGGTGACGCTGAGCAGCCTCTGGCCGGCCTCGACTCGGTCACCGTCCAGGACGTGCCGCTCGACCTCGAACTCCTCCGTGCAGACGAGGGAGAGCACCGCCTCGGCAATGTGCAGCCCGGCGACCGTGCCGCTCTCGCGGGCGGTGAAGTCGGCGGTGGCGACGGCGTCCTCGGGGACGGTCGCGAGGGTCGTCACGTCCACGCCGCGGTCGAGGTCCTCCTCGATGGCGACATGGGCGATGTCCTCGACCTGGACGGGGTCGAGACCGGCGTCGGCGAGAAGCTGGGCGAGGGCGGGGTCGAGTCCGCACTCCAGGTCCGCGGGGTCGTATCCGTCCTCGTCGCCGCAGCCGCAGTGGTCACCGCAGCCGCCGGCGCCGGCGCCGGCCCCGGCGGGGGCGCCGATCTGGATGAGCGGTACGTCCACGGGCTCGGGGCGCGGACTGTCTTCGGGCGTGCTCACGGTTACGGCTCCCTGGGGGCGTTGACTGGACGTGGGGGTACGTCGGAATCCGGGACGACGGCGGGGGCGGCGCCGGACGGGGCTGCGTAAGGGGGGT
Organism: Streptomyces sp. NPDC059092; assembly: GCF_042756365.1. Lineage (NCBI taxonomy): Bacteria > Bacillati > Actinomycetota > Actinomycetes > Kitasatosporales > Streptomycetaceae > Streptomyces > Streptomyces sp. NPDC059092. The sequence continues at coordinate 148,037 of NZ_JBHZEJ010000005.1, read as the reverse complement.
CGGCGGGGACGTACGGGGGGTCGACGGGAGGGAAGGCGGCCGTCGCGGTACGGCGCAGCACCAGTCCGCGGTCGGAGGCGAGCCGGACGACGAGATGGGCGCGCCAGTCGGTGTCGTCGCGCTCGGGCAGGTCCTCGCGCCAGTGGCAGCCGCGGGTCTCCGCGCGCTCCAGGGCGGTGGCGACCAGGACGCGCGCGACACAGAGGAGGTTCGTCGTCTCCCAGGCGTCGACGCCTGGGACGGCGGCCTTGCCGAGGGATCCGGCGGGCGGTTCCGCTTCTGCGACGTCGCCGGCGTCGTGGTCGGCGTCGTGGTCGTGGTCGGCGTCGGGGGTCAGGGCGTGCTGGAACACCGCCTCCAGAGCCTCCGCGGCGGCTTCGAGGCTCGCGGCGGACCGGAGCACGCCGGCGCCCTGCGACATGACGCGCTGGATGCCGGCGCGGGCCTCGGGGGCGATGAGCGGGAGATGGAGCGTGCCGGCCGGTTCGACCGGTACGGCGGCGGCCTCGGTGGGGTCGCGCCGGGTCGGCGCGGCGCCCGCGGCCCCGTCCGCGATGTCGGCGGCGATGCGCTCCGCGAAGACCAGGCCCTCCAGGAGGGAGTTGGAGGCCAGCCGGTTGGCTCCGTGGACCCCCGTGCAGGCGGCCTCGCCGCTCGCGTACAGGCCCGGGACCGTCGTACGGCCGCGCAGGTCCGTACGGATCCCCCCGGAGGCGTAGTGGGCGGCGGGGGCCACCGGGATCGGCTCCGTCACCGGGTCGATCCCGTGGGAGCGGCAGGCGGCGAGGATCGTCGGGAAGCGGGTCTCCCACATCTCGGCGCCGAAGTGGCGCGCGTCGAGATACATGTGCTGGGCGCCCTGCTCCAGCATCCGCCGGGTGATCGCCTTGGCGACGATGTCGCGGGGGGCCAGCTCCGCCAGTTCGTGCTGGTCGAGCATGAAGCGGACGCCGCCGGCGTCGACCAGATGGGCGCCCTCGCCCCGTACCGCCTCCGAGACCAGCGGCTGCTGGCCCTCTGCCCCGGCGCCGAGGAACAGCACCGTCGGGTGGAACTGCACGAACTCCAGGTCGGAGACCTCCGCGCCCGCGCGCAGCGCCAGCGCCACGCCGTCGCCGGTGGAGACCGGGGGGTTGGTCGTCGCGGAGAAGACCTGGCCCATGCCGCCGGTGGCGAGGACCACGGCGGGGGCGTGGACGGCGCCGACGCCGTCGTGCTGCCCCTCGCCCATGACATGGAGGGTGACGCCCGACGTACGGCCCTGTTCGTCCGTCAGGAGGTCCAGGACGAGCGCGTTCTCGACGGTGTGGAGCGCGGCCTCGCGGACGGCCTCGACCAGGGCGCGGGAGATCTCCGCACCGGTGGCGTCGCCGCCCGCGTGGGTGATGCGGCGGCGGTGGTGGCCGCCCTCCCGGGTGAGGAGCAGTTCGCCGGCGTCCGAGGTGTCGAAGTGCGCGCCGGTGGCGATGAGGCGGCGTACGGCGGCCGGGCCCTCCGTGACGAGGGTGCGGACCGCCTCCTCGTCGCAGAGTCCGGCGCCCGCGACGAGCGTGTCGTCGAGGTGCTGCTCGGGGGTGTCCCCCTCGCCGAGGGCGGCGGCTATGCCGCCCTGCGCCCAGCGGGTGGAGCCGTCGTCCAGCCGGGCCTTGGTGACGACGACGGTACGGAGGCCGGCCGCGGTGCAGCGCAGGGCGGTGGTGAGTCCGGCGACGCCGGAGCCGACCACGACGACATCGGCGTCGACGGCCCAGCCGGGGGCGGGGGCGGTCAGCCGTATTCCGGTTCCGGTCGGGCGTCCGGTCACTGGGGGGCTCCGAAGGTCAGGGGGATGTTGTCGATCAGCCGGGTGGCGCCGACCTTCGCGGCGACGACGAGGACCGCCTCACCGGTGTGGCCGTCGGCGACCTCGGTGAAGTCGGCGGGGTCCACGAGGGCGAGATAGTCGAGGTCCAGCGGCGGTACGGCGCGCGCGGCCTCGTCGAGGACGCCATGGGCCGCGGCCCGTACGGCGTCCGCCCCGCAGGGGCGGCCCGGCGCGGGGGCCACGGCGTCCGGGGTCCTGGCGGCGGCCACCGCGTGGGCGTCGGCGGCGAGGCGCGGCTCACCGAGGGCGGAGAGCCGGGCGGCGCGGGCACCGGGCGCCGGGGCGGACGCGGCGCGGGCGCGCAGCGCGTGCTGGGCAGCGAGCCGGTCGCGGGCGGCGAACAGGGCGCGGGAGAGCGCCAGGGCGGTACGGCGCTCGGGCACGGACAGGTAGCGGTTACGGCTGGAGAGCGCGAGGCCGTCGTCCTCGCGGACCGTCGGTACGCCGACGATCTCGACCGGGAAGTTCAGGTCGCGGGCCATCCGGCGGACCAGGGCGAGCTGTTGGGCGTCCTTGAGGCCGAAGAAGGTGACGTCGGCGCGGGTGAGGTGGAGGAGCTTGGCGACGACCGTGAGCATGCCGTCGAAGTGGCCGGGGCGTGAGGCGCCTTCGAAGTGCTCGCCCATGGGGCCCGCGGAGAGGGTGATCTGCGGGGCGCCGCCGGGGTAGACCTCGTCGGCGGCCGGCGCGAAGACGACATCGGCGCCGGCCTCCCGCGCGACCTTGAGGTCGGCCTCAAGGGTGCGCGGATAGCGGTCCAGGTCCTCCCCCGCGCCGAACTGGAGCGGGTTGACGAAGACGGTGACCACGACCAGGCCCTGCGGGCCGACCCGGGTGCGGGCGGCGCGTACGAGCGTCGCGTGGCCTTCGTGGAGCGCCCCCATCGTCAACAGGACGCCGATCCGGGCACCGGGGGCGCGCCGGTCCAGGAGGCGGTCGAGGTCCGCGCGCGTGGCGGCGAGTTCGAAGCTCATGGGGTCCGTCTCTCCGGTCTCCGCGGTCGTCTCTCCGGTCTTCACCGTCGTGGGTCCGGCCTCCGCGGCGGGTCCGGTCTCCGCGGTCGTCGGTCCGGTCTTCACCGTCGTGGGTCCGGCCTCCGCGGCGGGTCCGGTCTCCGCGGTCGTCGGTCCGGCCGGGCTGATCAGGCTCATCGGGTGCCTCCGGCACCGCCGCCGCGGGTGTCCCCGGGGCCGTCGCCGCCCGCGAGCACGTCGAGCAGGTCCTCCGCCAGCTCCGGCTTGAGCAGCCCGTGCGCCAGCGCCCGGTCCGCGGTCGTACGGGCCATCGCGAGGTAGCCGGCGACGGCGCCGGGCGCGTGTGCGCGCAGCTCCGCGACATGCGCCGCGACCGTGCCCGCGTCGCCGCGCGCCACGGGTCCTGTCAGGGCGGCGTCGCCGGAGCGCAGCGCGTTGTCCAGGGCGGCGCCGAGCAGCGGTCCGAGCATCCGGTCGGGGGCGGTGACCCCGGCGGCGCGGAGGAGTTCCATGGACTGCGCCACCAGGGTGACCAGGTGGTTCGCGCCCAGGGCGAGTGCCGCGTGGTAGAGCGGGCGGGACTCCTCCGCGATCCACTCGGGTTCGCCGCCCATCTCGATGACCAGCGCCTCGGCGGCCAGCCGCAGCTCCTCGGGCGCGGTGACCCCGAAGGAGCAGCCGGCCAGCCGCTGGACGTCCACGGAGGTGCCGGTGAAGGTCATCGCGGGGTGCAGGGCGAGCGGCAGGGCGCCGGCCCGCAGGGCGGGGTCGAGGACCTGGGTGCCGTACCGCCCCGAGGCGTGCACGAGGAGCTGTCCCGGCCGTACGGCGCCGGTCTCGGCCAGCCCCTCGACCAGTCCGGGCAGGGCGTCGTCGGGGACGGTCAGCAGGACCAGCTCGGCGCGGGCCAGCACCTCGGCGGGGGTGACCAGCGGGACGTCGGGGAGCAGGGCGCCCGCCCTGCGTACGGAGGCGTCCGAGACACCCGAGACGGCGACGGGGCGGTGACCGGCGAGCTGGAGCGACGCCGCGAGCGCCGGTCCGACCCGGCCCGCGCCGACGACGCCGACCGTGAGCCGGGCGGGGCGGTCCCGGGGGTCGAAGGACTCTTGAGCTGATGCGTTCACGCGAGGGGCCTTCCGTTCCAGTCCGCAGGGGGTACCGGACGATTTCTCGCCATGCTACGCCAGCGTTTCGCACCCACACCCGAGTTGTCCACAGGCTGTGGGCGGTATCCACAGGCCTGCCGCGCCTGGCCCGGGGCGGGCCGTCGTCGGTTCATGAGCGTGACGCCCTGTCGGCCGTGGGAGGGCCGCTCACGCGTACCGTCCCGCGGTCGTACCGGCCGGGCGGCGGCGGAGCACGCTCGCCGTGCCGGGCGCTGGCCTGCCGCGCCGAGCGGGCCCGCCGCGCCGACGTCAGTCGAAGCGGATGTGGCTCAGCCCGACCCGGAGCTGCCGCAGCCGGTGACGCCGCCGTCCGTACGTGTTCGGCGCGAGCCGCAGCCCGGCGGACGCGGCGACGCGGTCCGCGACCTGAGGGAGCGTCAGCCGGTCGGTGCGCAGATGCTCGGCGAACCTCGGCGCGGCCAGCGCCTCCAGGCAGTGGTCCAGCTTCCTGACGGCGAAGCTCTCACGTTGCAGCCCCCGTCCCCAGCCGCGCTCGGTCAGCCGCCGCAGTACGGTGGCGCGTTCGGCCAGCAGCGCGAAGTGCCGTACGTCGTGGCCGTGCTCACGCAGCCGGCCGACGATCTCGTCGAAGTAGCCGGCGTCGACCAGGGTCATCGGCGCGATCACCGTGCCCTCGTGTTGCCGGAGGGCCATGTCGAGCATCTCGTACACGCCCTGCCGCCACGCGGGCAGATCCTGGAAGTCGTCGCGCAGCGCGGGCGGCAGCATCCGGTGCAGGCCGAAGCCGACGTGCTCAGGGTCGCAGACGACGCTGCCCGGCAGCCGCCGGTGGATCTCGAAGGCCGTCTGGGTCTTGCCGCCCCCGAACGGTCCGTTGAGCCACAGCAGCATCCGGATCAGCCCGCCCCGCCGCCCGCCCTGACCATCCCCGTCTCGTAGGCGAGGACGACCACCTGGACCCGGTCGCGCAGCCCGAGCTTGGTGAGGATGCGGCCGACGTGTGTCTTCACGGTCGCCTCGGAGAGCACCAGCCGCCCGGCGACCTCACCGTTCGACAGCCCCTGCGCGACCAGCATCATGACCTCGCGCTCCCGGTCGGTCAGCCGGGCCAGCTCCTTGTGCTGCGGCTTGCCGCTGCTGGGCAGCATCGGCGCGAAGCGGTCGAGGAGGCGGCGTGTCGTGGACGGCGCGACGACCGCGTCGCCGCTGTGCACCGCGCGGATCGCGTTCAGCAGCTCGGCCGGGGGCACGTCCTTCAGCATGAAGCCGCTGGCCCCGGCCTTGAGCCCGGAGAACGCGTACTCGTCGAGGTCGAAGGTGGTCAGGATGAGGACCTTCGGGGCGTCGGGCGCCGCGCAGATCCTGCGGGTCGCCTCGACGCCGTCCAGTCTGGGCATCCGTACGTCCATCAGCACGACGTCGACGGAGGTGGAGCGCAGGTTCTCGATCGCCTCCGCACCGTCCCCGGCCTCCGCGACGACATCCATGTCCGGTTGCGCGGCCAGCACCATACGGAAACCTGTCCGCAGCAGCATCTGGTCGTCGACGAGCATCACGCGGATCGACATCGGGGGTTCCTTGTCCGGTAGGGGCCAGCAGTGGGGCGGAGGACGGTGGGGCGGAGGGGCCGGAGGAACAGCGCCTAATGCGCCGCCTTCAAAGGAAGCAGCGCGCTGATCCGGAAGCCGCCGCCCGGGCGCGGGCCCGCGTCCAGCGTGCCGCCGACCATGCCGACCCGCTCCCGCATGCCGATCATCCCGTGGCCGCGCCCGTCGGCGCCGCCGTCCTCGTACAGTTCGTGCGCCGCACCCCGGCCGTCGTCCTCGACGAGCAGGCCGAGCCCGTCGTCGAAGTAGACGAGCCGGACGCTGGCGCCGACGTCCGGGCCGCCGTGCTTGCGCGAGTTCGTGAGGGCCTCCTGCACGATGCGGTACGCGGTCAGCTCCACGCCGCTGGGCAGCGGCCTCGGGGTGCCCTCGATCTTGAAGTCCACGGCCAGGCCCGCCTCCCGTACCTTCTCGACCAGGTCCTCGATCTGCCCGACGTCCGGCTGCGGAACGTACTCCCCGGTCTCCTTGCCGTCGCCGGTCCGCAGCACGCCCAGCAGTCTGCGCATCTCCGCGAGCGCCTGCCGCCCGGTGGTCGAAATGGTCTCCAGGGCCTGTTTGGCCTGGTCGGGCGCGGCATCCAGGACGTAGGCGGCACCGTCAGCCTGGACCACCATGACCGACACGTTGTGCGCCACGACATCGTGCAGTTCGCGGGCGATCCTGGCGCGCTCGGCGGCGACCGCCACCTTGGCCTGCGCCTCGCGCTCCTTCTCCAGGCGGGTGGCCCGCTCCTCCAACTGCGCGAAGTAGGCGCTGCGGGTCCGCATCGAGTCGCCCAGCACCCAGGCCAGCACGAACGGCACGACCAGTACGGCGGTGAAGAAGATCTGCCCCGTGAGGCCCGCTTCGTCCACCGGCCAGCGGAGCTGCGACAGCGGCGCGGCGAGCACGCCGCCGGCCAGCGCGAACCGGGGGGCCCAGCGCCGTCCGCCGCGCGCGGCGACGGTGTAGATGACCACCAGCATCGCGAAGTCGGCCGGGCTGACGTGCACGTTCAGCGCGAGCTGCGCGACACCTACGGCCGCCACCAGCAGCAGCATGTACTCGGGCACGTGCCGCCGCAGCGCCACCGCCACACACAGCGGGACGGTCAGGACGATGGCGATCAGCCGTGGTTCGACGCCGATGTTCTCCTGGACCGCCCACAACAGCGAGATCCCGAAGAGGAGGACAGCCCAGAAGCTGTCGACGCCCGTCGGGTGTCGTCGGAGAAAGTCGTAGAAGCGCTGCACGTAACCCAGCGTAGGGAAGCGGATAAGCCTGAGGGGTCAACCGGAGGATCGATCCGGTCGGCGGAAGCCTACTCCCCAAGGTGGAGACTTGGCCCCGTGACGGATGACGTGACGGGTGAGACGTGTAAGTCGCGGGAGACGCGAAGCGGCGGGCCCGGTTCCGGGCCGGTGAGCTGGCGTACGGCGGCCGAGGCCGCGCTGTACGGTCCCGGCGGCTTCTATCTGCGGCCCGAGGGCCCCGCGGGCCACTTCCGTACCTCGGTGCACGCCTCCCCGCTCTTCGCCGGGGCCGTCGCCCGGCTGCTGGTGCGGACGGCGCGGCTGCTCGGCCGCGACGAGGTGGCGCTCGTCGATGTCGGCGCGGGCCGGGGAGAGCTGCTGACCGGCGTGCTGGCGGCGGTTCCGGAGGGGCTGAGGGTGCGCCCGTACGCCGTGGAACGCGCCCCGCGCCCGCCGGGGCTCGATCCGCGCGTGGAGTGGTGCGCGGAGCCGCCTGCCGGGACCGTCGGGCTTCTCTTCGCGAACGAGTGGCTGGACAACGTGCCGCTCGACATCGCCGAGACGGATCCCGAGGGGGTCGTACGGTACGTCCTCGTACGGCCGGACGGCTCCGAGGAGCTGGGCGGACCCGTCGAGGGCGCCGACGCGCGGTGGCTCGCCCGCTGGTGGCCGCCGGCCGGGCCGGGCACCCGGGCGGAGATCGGCCGCCCGCGCGACGAGGCGTGGGCGGCGGCGGTCTCCACCCTGGAGCGGGGGCTCGCGGTCGCCGTGGACTACGCGCACGTACGGGACGCCCGGCCGCCGTTCGGCACGCTCACCGGTTTCCGGGCGGGCCGGGAGGTGGCCCCCGTACCGGACGGGACCCGCGACCTCACCGCGCATGTGGCGCTGGACGCGTGCGCGGACGCGGGGCCGCTGCCCGGTGCCGGACTCCTCGGCCAGCGCGAGGCGCTGCACCGGCTGGGCGTGCGCGGGGCGCGCCCGCCGCTCACACTGGCGGCCTCGGACCCGGCGGCGTACGTACGGGCGCTCGCGGAGGCCGGTGAGGCGGCGGAGCTGACGGCGCGCGGCGGCCTAGGGGACTTCGGCTGGCTGACGCAGCCGGCCGGGATCAGCCTGCGGGACCTGTGGGCGTCGGCGGACCTGTGACCTGCGGTCCGGGAACGGGGGGCCTGGGACGGGGAGTCGGGCGGCCCGGGACGCGGGCCTGGGGACCTGGGACCTGGGGACCTGCGATGTCGGGGTACGGGGTCGGTCCAGGGGGTTCGCGGTCCGTCCGCGCGCCTCTGAGAGACTGTCGCCCATGACGGAGACCACCCGGACGACGGTCGGCATCGGCGGCGCGGCGGAGAGCACCGACATGGTGCTCAATATCGGTCCGCAGCACCCTTCCACCCACGGGGTGCTCCGGCTGCGCCTGGTGCTCGACGGCGAGGTGATCCGGGACGCGGAGCCGGTGATCGGCTATATGCACCGGGGCGCGGAGAAGCTGTTCGAGGCCCGCGACTACCGGCAGATCGTGATGCTCGCCAACCGCCACGACTGGCTGTCGGCGTTCTCCAACGAGCTGGGTGTGGTGATGGCCGTCGAGCGGATGCTCGGCATGGAGGTCCCCGAGCGCGCCGTCTGGACGAGAACGCTGCTCGCCGAGCTGAACCGGGTCCTCAACCACCTGATGTTCCTCGGCTCGTACCCCCTCGAACTGGGCGGGATCACCCCGATGTTCCACGCGTTCCGGGAGCGCGAGGAGCTGCAGGCCGTGATGGAGGAGGTCTCCGGCGGCCGGATGCACTACATGTTCAACCGGGTCGGCGGCCTCAAGGAGGACCTGCCCGCCGGGTGGCCGGGCCGGGCCAGGCACGCGATCGCCGAGGTGCGCTCGCGGATGGACGTGTACGACCGGCTGGTCCTCGGCAACGAGATCTTCCGGGGGCGTACGCGCGGCGTCGGGGTGCTGTCGCGGGAGGCGGTGCACGCGTACGGGGTGTCGGGGCCGATCGCCCGCGCCTCCGGGGTCGACTTCGACCTGCGGCGCGACGAGCCGTACCTCGCGTACGGGGAGCTGGCGGACGTGCTCACGGTGGTGACCCGCGAGGACGGCGACTGCCTGGCCCGTTTCGAATGCCTGCTGGAGCAGACGCACAACGCGCTGGCGCTGGCCGACGCCTGTCTGGACCGGCTCGCGGAGCTGCCGCCGGGGCCGGTCAACCAGCGGCTGCCCAAGGTCCTGAAGGCGCCGGAGGGGCACACGTACGCCTGGACGGAGAACCCGCTCGGCATCAACGGCTACTACCTGGTGTCGAAGGGCGAGAAGACTCCGTACCGGCTGAAGCTCCGCTCCGCCTCGTACAACAACATCCAGGCGCTGACCGAACTGCTGCCCGGGACGCAGGTCGCCGACATGGTGGCGATCCTGGGGTCGCTGTTCTTCGTCGTCGGCGACATCGACAAGTAGACGGCCCTGCGGAGAACGCCCCGCGCACAGGTCCGGACGCGCTCCCGAACCTGTGCGCGGTGTGCCGGGTGCGGCGTTACGAGCTGACGGCGCCGCGCAGCTCGCCGAGGGGGAGCTGCTCCGTCACGTCGTGCGCGGTCAGGTCGATGACCTGACCGACCCCTCGCTCCTCGGCCCTGTGCCGCTCGGCGAGCGCCTCTTCGCCGACGACGTCGGCCAGGTCCTCGCGCGCGACGCGCGCCAGCCGGTCCAGGGGTACGGGCGCGGCGGCGGCCTGAGCCCGCGCCGGATCCGAGACACCCGAACCATCCGACGGGTCCGCCGCGTCCCGCGGGCCCGTGCTCTCCTGAGCCGCCGGCGTCTCCCTCTCGTGGGTGCCATCCTGGGCGTCGTCCTGGGCGCCGTCCTGGGCGCCGTTCCGCGTTTCCAGGACGTGGGCGCACTGGGCGCCGAAGAAGTCGAAACCTCCCTCGGGGCGGCGTCCAGGCCGGCCCGCCGGGGAGTACGGGGCGATCGCGGACGCCATCGGTACGGGAGGGGCGGAAGGGGCGGAAGGGGCGGAGGAGGCGGACGACGGGCGGCTGTGCTGCTCCGCGCCGACGGCCGCCGCGTGCTTCCCCTGCGGCTCCTCCGCCTCCGCGGCCCGCTCCGCGAGATCGCGGGCACGGGCGGCCTCGACCGTCCGTTTCACCTGCTGGGTCACGCCGTTGCGCGTCAGCTCGTCGAGGGCGCGCGCCGCTCCGACGTACGCGGCCTTGGCCGGCCCGCCGCTCGCGGCGGTCAGCGCCTTGGGTTCGGCCGCCGCCTCCAGGGCGAGCTGACGCCGCCCCTCCAGCGCGGTCGCCCGCTCGGTCTCCGCCGTGGCGTACCGGCGCAGCAGCGCGGCGTGCTCGCCGCGCAGGCCCGCCAGTTCGATCCGCTTGGAGCGGAGTTTGGCGTCCAGCTTGGCGCGCAGCTCGCGCGACTCCTCGACGTCGGCTTCCAGTTCGGCTATGCGCTCCTCGGTCTTCCAGTGGTCGCTCTCCCGGCCGCGTGTCAGCTCGGCGACCCGGTGGCCCGCGTTCCGGTCCCAGCTCCGCATGAAGACGGCGCCGCTGACCGCGGCGGCGGCCGTCGCCGCGATCAGCCCGCGGAGCACCAGAGGATCCGCGAACAGCCAGGAGCCCGCAGCGCAGAGAACCGCGGCTCCGGCGACCGCCGTCGGCGGCAGAAGCTTGTGGAGGGGTGGGGAATGGCGGTGGCGTCCACGTGGCATGGCCTGAAATTTACCGTGCGTGGACGCCGATTGGGGAACCGGTCGGACAATCTTTCCCGGCCTGTTGCCGACTCCGCTCCCCCATCCCTCCCTGTCGTCTCCTGTTTCCTCTACAGAACTCCGTTTTGCCTGCCGCGACTTACCGTCCGTTTACCGTTCGCGCGGCGCTCTTCGGCTACTTCTTGACCAGACCTTTGGACTCCAGATACTCCTTGGCCACGTCCTCGGGCTTGGCGCGCTCGGCGTCGACCTTGAGGTTCAACTGCGCGAGATCCGCGGTCGTCAGGGTGTCCGTCAGCTTGCCGAGGGCATCGGCTATCTCCTGCGAACCGGCGTCCTTGGCATTGACCACCGGCAGTACGTTGTCCGCGTTCTGGAGCTTCTTGTCGTCCTCCAGCACCACGAGTCCGTAACTGTCGAGGGTGCCGTCGGTGGTGGAGCTGAGCGCCATCTGGTCCACGCCGTCCTTGACCGCCTGCTTGGACTGCGGCGTACCGACTCCCTTGGGGTCGATGCCCGCTACATCAATACCGTAGGTCTTCTTGAGGCCCGGGGCACAGAAGGGCCGCACCTCGCACTCGTCGCCTGCCGCGATCTTGACTTTGATCTTGGATTTTCCAAGATCGGAAAGCGTCTTGAGGTTGTTCTTCTCGGCGAATTCCTTGCTGACGGCGAAGGCATTCTGGTCGACGGCCTGCCCGGCGGGCAGCACCTTCAGCCCGCGCGGCTCGGCGAGCTTCGTCAGCTCGGCGACCGTCGCCGTGACGTCGCTGGTGGCGAGGGGCTTCTCCTGCGCCGTCTTGGCCCCGTTGACCTTGGCGTTGAGGAATTCGGTGATCGTCGCGGCGTACTCGGGCACCACGTCGATCTCGCCCTTCTCCAGGGACGGTTCGTACAGCTCACGGTTCTTCACGGTCGTGACGGACGTGGAGTATCCGGCGCCGCCCAGCACCTGGGCGTACAGCTCCGCCAGCACCTTGGACTCCGTGAAGGCCGCGGCGCCGACGACCAGCGAGCCCTTCCCGCCCGATCCGGAAGCCGAACCGGATCCGGAGTCCGCACCGCCCTTGTCCTTCTCCAGGCTGTCGCCGCCGCACGCGGCGAGCGACACGCTCAGCGCCGCCACCGCGAGTACCGCGCCCGCGAAACGCGAGGTCTTGCTCATGATGTCCACTCTCCAAAGAAGCAGAAAAAGCCTGTCGTGATCACACGGGTCGTCGTCACACGGTCGTCGTCAGGGGGTGTCGCACACGGTCGTCGCCACACGGTCGTCGCCACAAGATCGCTGTCACACGGTCGCTGTCGTGTTGCGCACTCGGTCGCTGTCACACGGTCGTCTTCACACGGTCGTTCGTCGTGGCACGGGCGGTCGTACGGGCGGGCTCCCCACCGTCGGCGGGAACCTCGGCGAGGGACGGCGCCGGGTCGATCACCCGGTCCAGCGCCACCAGCACGCCCTCGACGAGCAGTGCCAGCAGCGCGACGAGCAGCGCGCCCGCGACCACCTGCCCGGTGTCGTACGTGTTGAACCCGGCGGTGATGATCCGGCCCAGCCCGCCCTGGCCCACCATCGCCGCGATGGTGGCGGTGGCCACCACCTGGACGGCGGCCGACCGCAGGCCGGTCATGATCATCGGGTACGCGAGGGGCAGCTCCACGCGGAGGAAGACCTGGCGCCCTGACATCCCCATGCCCCGCGCCGCCTCCACCACCGCCGGGTCCACGCCGCGCATGCCCACATAGGCGTTGGTGAGCAGGGGCGGCACCGCGAAGAGCACCAGCGCGATGATCGTGGGCACCGAGCCCGAGTTGCGCAGCGGAGAGACCATGAAGAGCGCGAGCACGGCGAAGACGGGGACCGCCCGCCCCACGTTGGAGATGTTGATCGCGAGCGCGCCCCCCTTGCCTATGTGTCCCAGGAAGAGCGCCAGGGGCAGGGCTATCGCGCAGGCGAGCGCCATCGAGACCCCGCTGACGACGATGTGCTCCTCCAGCCGCTGCCACACCCCGCCGTCGCCCGACCAGTTGGCGCCGGTCGTCAGCCAGCTCCACGCGTCCCCGAGAAACCCCATGGTCATCCCACCGCCTTCGCCGCGCGCGTACGTACGCGGGTCCAGGGCGTCAGCGCGCGCTGGACCCCGAGCAGCAGCAGGTCGGCCACGACGGCCAGCAGCACGCACAGCACGGACGCCGTCAGCACCTGCGCCTTGAAGAAGCTCTGCAACGCGTCGTCGATGAGATTGCCGAGCCCGCCACGCCCCACGATCGAACCGACCGTCGTCAGCGCGACCGTCGACACCGTGGCGATCCGCAGACCGGCCATGAGCGCGGGCAGCGCGAGCGGCAGCTCGACCTCCCAGAGCAGCCGCCCCGGCCCGTACCCCATCCCGCGGGCGGCCTCCCTGGCCTCTTCCGGCACCGATGCCAGACCCGCCATGATGTTCCGTACGAGAATGGTCAGCGAATAGAGCACGAGACCCGTGATCACCAGACCTGCGGAGAGCCCGAAGACCGGCAGCAGCAGCGAGAACATCGCGAGCGAGGGAATCGTGTAGAGCAGGGTCGTCAGGCCCAGTACGGGGGCGGTGAATGCGGGCCTGCTCCGCGCGAGCAGCGCGAGCGGAAATGCGACCAGCAGTCCTATGGCGACCGAGACCGCCGTGATCCACACGTGCTGGACCGTGGCGTCGATCAGCTCCTGGCTACGGGAGTGAAGATATTCCCCGCAGATCCAGTCGTTCGCCGCCAGGCATCCTCGCGTACCCATCCACCCCGCCTCCCCCGTCCGGCCGCGCACACACGCGCCGACCTCCACGACCTCCTACTCGGGCGACCCTATCCCCGACCTCTGACATTCGCGGAAGTCCGCCACATTCCAGCAACATTGCCTTCACACAACGCGCCGCACAATGGGGAACCATGATCCGATTCGAGCACGTCACCAAGCGGTACCCGGACGGCACCACCGCTGTGGACGACCTCTCCTTCGAGGTCTCCGAAGGCGAACTGGTCACGCTCGTCGGACCTTCCGGCTGTGGCAAGACCACCACCATGAAAATGGTCAACCGCCTCATCGAACCCTCGGAGGGGCGGATATTCCTCGACGGGGAGGACATAGCCGCGATCGATCCGGTCAGCCTCCGGCGCCGTATCGGCTATGTCATCCAGCAGGTCGGCCTCTTCCCGCACAAGACGGTCCTGGAGAACACCGCGACCGTCCCGCACCTCCTCGGCTGGCAGCGCGCGAAGGGCCGGGCACGCGCCGCCGAACTCCTCGATCTCGTCGGCCTGGACCCGTCCGTCTACGGCGACCGCTACCCCGAGCAGCTCTCCGGCGGCCAGCGCCAGCGCGTCGGGGTGGCCCGCGCCCTCGCCGCCGACCCGCCCGTCCTGCTGATGGACGAGCCGTTCGGCGCGGTCGACCCCGTCGTACGCGACCACCTCCAGAGCGAGTTCCTCAAGCTCCAGGCGGCCGTACGCAAGACCGTGCTGTTCGTCACGCACGACATCGAGGAGGCCGTCCGCCTCGGCGACCGCATCGCCGTCTACGGGCACGGCAGGATCGAGCAGTTCGACGCCCCCGCGGCGGTGCTCGGCACCCCGGCCACCCCGTACGTCGCCGACTTCGTCGGCGCGGACCGCGGCCTGAAGCGGCTCTCCGTCACCCCCATCGAGGAGGGCGACCTCGAACAGCCGCCCGTCGTCCACCTCGACGACCCCCTCGCGCGCGCCGCGGCGAAGCTCGTCAAGGAGGGCGCGCGCTGGGCCGTCGTCCTGGACTCCGACGACAATCTCCACGGCTGGCTCTCCGCCGACCGGGCCGCCACGGCGGCCGGCGCCGCGGGGACCGTAAGGGAGCACGCACGCCGGATGGAGGCGTGGCTTCCGGTCGGCGCCTCGCTCAAGCAGGCGTTCGCCACGATGCTCCAGCACGACGCCGGCTGGATAGCGGTCATCGACCGGGAGGAGACCGGGCGGTTCCTCGGGGTCCTCACCCCGGCGCGGCTGCACGAGGCACTGCGCCGGTCGATCGACGCGGACGCGCAGGCCATCGCCCGTACGGACGTCGAGCTGGAGACCGTGAGCAAGCTCGTCGCGCCCTGAGAGGCCGGAGAGGCCGTCCGTACGGCCGGCCGATCGCCACGTCGCCCGGCCGTGCGGCCCTGTTCAGTCCAGTCCAGTTCGGTTCAGTTCTGTTCAGTTCTGTTCTGTTCAGTTCGCGCTGAGCCTGCTCGACATCCACTCCAGGGCCGGCGGGATCTCCCGGCGCCAGGTGTTGAAGTTGTGCGCGCCGCTCTTGAGGATGATCGACGACACCTGTGCGGGCGCCTTGACCTTCTCGATGAACTGCTCGGTGGACTTGAGGTTCCGCTCGCCCTTCCTGGAGCTGGTGACGAGCAGCGACGAGTCGCCCTGGCGCCCGTGGTCCAGGCTCCACAGCAGGTCGGCCCGGTTGCGCAGCTTCTGGTCGCCGTGGAAGAGGTCGCCGGTCGTCGGGTCCTCCGCCGCCTTGTAGTACGCGGAGAGCCCGGCGCCCACCGAGTACCGCTCCGGGTGGTGCATGGCGATCTTCAGCGCGCAGTAGCCGCCCGTCGAGTTGCCGATGATGCCCCAGTTACGGGGCGAGGTCTTGACGCGGTACGTCTTCGACACGGCCAGGGGCACGTCCTTGCCGAGGAACGTCTCGGTCTGGGGGCCGCCGGGGACGTCCACGCACTCGGTGTCGCGCGGTGGCGCCACGGTGGGCCGCAGCATCACGAGGATCATCGGCTGCATCGCGCCGCGCCGGGCGAGCCGCCAGGCCGTCGACGGGTAGTTCAGGCCCTTGATCAGGTTCTCGGCCACCCCCGGGTAGCCGGTGAGCACCACGGCGGCCGGGAAGGTCTGCCGCGCGAACTGCCGCTGGAAGTACTCGGGCGGCAGATAGACGTACGCCGTGGAGTCGATTCCGGAGGCCTCTCCCGCGACGGCGACCTTCTGGATCTGCCCCGCCGTCGCCGGCCGGCCCCCACCGGGAACCGCTGTCCGCTGCGTGTCCATGACCGTCACGTGCCTGCCGTCCGCCGCCGCCTGGCCGACGACGGAACCCAGCTCCTGCTCCTGGCCGAAGAGATCGCCCCAGGTGCCGTAGAAGAGAAAGTACTGGTTGGCCACCAGACCCACCGCGGCGAAGATCGCCACCTGGGTGGCGAACGTGAGGCCGATCCTGCCGAGCACGGCACGCGCCGTACGCCGCGACAGCCGCGGCCAGAGCCAGATGGTCGCGACGAAGAGGAGAACAGCCAGCAGGACGGCCAAGGCCAGGACTTTACGACTGGTGAGACCCATGTCGACCGAGCTTTCTTCCGTGAGATTTTCCCGGATGCAGAGGAACCCTCCCCCTGAAAGCCCCGTCCTAGAGGGCGCAAAATGTCCGGCCCGCGAAGAAGAAGCGGACTCGGGCACTCACTCTCTCGCGGAGCCACGGGAAGCGATGTCTGTGACGGTAGATGGGGATAAATCAGGATCGGTTCCGGAGAGGACAGGGCAGTCCCCCGGAACGCACTCCGACAGGTCACCGCACTCCGGCCCATCAGCCCGTTCCGGCCCATCAGCCCGTTCCGACGCGTCGGCCCGTTCCGGCAGTCCGGCCCGTCCCGGCACGGCAAGTCGTTCCGACGCCTCGGGTCGTTCCGGTACGTCCGCGCACCGGCCGCCGTCCCCGGTACGCCGCCTGCTCCGCGGTCCGCGCCCGGAGTCGGTCCCCTCGCTCGTCGGTACGGCCTGCGCCCTCATCGGTCTCGTCGACATCGCCGCGGGCGTCTTCCCGCGCTTCCGCCACAGCCGGATGCACTCCTTCGCGGAGGTACTGCCGGGGGCGCTCGGTCCCTTCGCCGCCGCGCTGTCGCTGAGCGCCGGCGTACTCCTGCTGCTGCTCGCGCACGGGCTCAAACGGCGCAAGCGCCGGGCGTGGCGGGCCGCCGTGTTCCTGCTGCCGGCCGGCACCGTGGCGCAGTTCGCCTACCGGCACTCGGTCATCGGCGCTCTGCTCTCCCTGGGCCTGCTCGCCCTGCTGGTGCGCCACCGCGGGGAGTTCGCCGCCCTGCCCGACCCGCGCAGCCGCTGGCGGGCGCTGGCGAACTTCGTCCTCATGGGCGCGGGATCCATCGGGCTCGGCCTGGTCATCGTCAGCGTCCACCCGCACAGGACCATCGGTAACCCCGGCCTGTCCGAACGGCTCGAACATGTGCTGTACGGCCTGTTCGGCTTCGACGGCCCCATCGACTACAAGGGGATCGTCAGCGGCACCGTCGGCTACTCCCTCGGCTCCCTCGGCCTCCTCACCGCGCTCACCACCGTCTACCTCGCCTTCCGCCCCGAACACCCGGTCGCGCGGCTCACCGAGGAGGACGAGCGGCGGCTGCGCGCCCTGCTCGACCGGCACGGCGGCCGCGACTCGCTGGGCCACTTCGCGCTCCGCCGCGACAAGGGCGTGGTCTTCTCGCCCAGCGGCAAGGCGGCCATCTGCTACCGCGTCGTCTCCGGGGTGATGCTCGCCAGCGGCGACCCCATCGGCGACGTGGAGGCGTGGCCCGGCGCCATCGAACGCTTCATGGACGAGGCGAAGGCCCACTCCTGGACCCCCGCGGTGATGGGGTGCAGCGAGACCGGCGGCGAGGTCTGGACCCGCGAGACGGGGCTCGACGCGCTGGAGCTGGGCGACGAAGCGGTGGTGGACGTGCCGGATTTCTCCCTGCGCGGCCGTGCGATGCGCAACGTACGCCAAATGGTGACGCGCATCGAGCGGGCCGGCTACGAAACCCGGGTACGCCGCGTCCGTGACCTCTCCGAGGGAGAGCTGGCACGGATCCGCGACGCCGCCGACGACTGGCGCGGCACGGACACGGAGCGCGGCTTCTCCATGGCGCTCGGCCGCATCGGTGACCCCGCCGACGGCGATTCCGTGGTCGCCACCGCGCACAAGCCGGGCGAGGCCGAGCCCGGCCCGTACGGCGACCTGAAGGCCGTCCTCCACTTCGTCCCGTGGGGGACGGACGGAATGTCCCTGGACCTGATGCGCCGCGACCGTGGCGCCGACCCGGGCATGAACGAACTGCTGATCGTCGCCGCGCTGCACGCCGCGCCCGCGCTCGGGGTGGTGCGCGTCTCGCTCAACTTCGCGATGTTCCGCTCGGCCCTCGCCCGCGGCGAACGGCTGGGCGCGGGCCCCGTGCTGCGCGGCTGGCGCGGCCTGCTGGTCTTCCTCTCGCGCTGGTTCCAGATCGAGTCGCTGTACCGCTTCAACGCCAAGTTCCAGCCCCGCTGGGAGCCGCGTTACGTGGTCTTCCGCTCCAGCGGCGACCTGCCCCGGATCGGCTTCGCCGCGATGCAGGCGGAGGGCTTCGTCACCCTGTCGCTCCCGCTCCCCCTGCGCCGCCCGGGCCGCACCAGGCGCCCCGGCGGGATCGACGACCACGCGGGCCGCGCCACCGCCCCGTCCGACCCCGGGGTCCGTACGGCGTAGACCTTCCCCACCAGGCCCGCGGACCGGCAGAACACCTAGGGTGGGGCATATGAGTACGTTGCGCGGGCGGGGCACGGTTCAGGGGCTGCCGGGGTGGGACCGGTGTGCGGTCATGGGGGTCATCAATGTGACGCCGGACTCCTTCTCCGACGGCGGTCGCTGGTTCGACACCACGGCCGCCGTCAAACGCGGCCTCGACCTCGTCGGCGCGGGCGCCGACCTGGTCGACGTCGGCGGCGAGTCGACGCGGCCCGGCGCGACACGGGTCGACGAGGACGAGGAGCTGCGGCGTGTCGTCCCCGTCGTGCGTGGCCTGGCGTCCGAGGGCGTCACCGTCTCCGTCGACACCATGCGCGCCGTCGTCGCCGAGCAGGCCGTCGCCGCGGGCGCGGCCCTGGTCAACGATGTCAGCGGCGGGCTCGCCGACCCGGCGATGGTGCCCGCCGTGGCCGCCGCGGGGGTGCCGTTCGTCGTGATGCACTGGCGCGGTTTCAGCCAGGCCATGAACAGCCGCGCGGTCTACGCGGACGTCGTCGCCGAGGTCGTCGCCGAACTGCGCGACCGGATGGACGCCGTGATCGCCGGCGGTATCGCCCCCGAACGCCTCGTCGTCGACCCCGGCCTCGGCTTCGCCAAGCAGGCCGGGCACGACCTGGAACTCCTCGCCCACCTCACCGAGCTGCGCGCCCTGGGCCGGCCACTGCTGGTCGCGGCCTCCCGCAAGCGGTTCCTCGGCCACGTCCTCGCGGGCGGCGAGAACTCCCCGCCGCCCGCCCGCGAGCGCGACGCGGCCACCGCGGCGGTCTCCGCGATCGCCGCCCACCAGGGCGCCTGGGCGGTCCGGGTCCACGAGGTACGCGCGACGGCCGACGCGGTACGGGTGGCGCGCGCCGTCGAAGGCGCCCGCGGCCCGGTCGAGGGAGCCCGGTGACCGCCCGGATGGAGAGCGGCGCGCCGGACGACAGCGGGCCGACGGACGGCGACCGGGTCGAGCGGGCCAACACCACGTTCTACGAGGCGATGGAGCGCGGTGACCTGGAGACCCTGTCGGGGCTCTGGCTGGACGGCGAGGACTCCGGCGTCTCCTGCGTCCACCCGGGCTGGCCGGTGCTGAGCGGACGCGGCGAGGTGCTGCGCTCGTACGCCCTGATCATGGCGCACACCGAGTACATCCAGTTCTTCCTCACCGACGTCGCGGTCTCCGTCAACGCCGACACCGCGCTGGTGACCTGCACGGAGAACATCCTCAGCGGTGGGCCCGCCGAGTCGGGCGGCGAGCTGGGGCCGCTGGTCGGGCAGCTCGTCGTCGCGACGAACGTGTTCCGGCGCACGCCGCAGGGGTGGAAGCTCTGGTCGCACCACGGTTCCCCCGTACTGACCGAAACCGGCGAGGAGGACGGGGAAGCGGACGACGTGCCACCCGCGTGACCGGGTAATCGGTCTGTGTGGATTGGCGGGAAGAACCGGCGGGTAGGGGCGGCTACCAGTCGCGCGGCGCGCTCCCCGTCACCCCGCGGGACAGCACTGTCGGTGCCCGCAGGTAGATTCAAATGTGGGCACCGAGCCGCCCCCGCTCGCGACCGTGTGCCCCGACGACAAACGACAGCAGGAGTGATTCGCGTGGATCGTGTCGCGCTGCGCGGCCTCAAGGCCCGCGGGCACCATGGCGTCTTCCCCCGGGAGCGCGAGGAGGGCCAGACCTTCATCGTGGACCTGGTGCTCGGCCTGGACACCCGCCCCGCGGCGGCCGACGACGACCTGGCGAAGACCGTCCATTACGGCATCGTGGCGGAGGAGGTCGTGGAGGTCGTCCAGGGAGAGCCCGTCAACCTGATCGAGACGCTGGCGGAGCGCATCGCCCGGAGCTGCCTGAAACACGACGGCGTCCAGGAGGTCGAGGTCGTCGTGCACAAACCGGACGCCCCGATCACCGTGCCCTTTGACGATGTGACCATCACCATCACCCGGAGCCGAGTATGAGTCTGTCTTCATCGAACGGGCCGCAGAGCGACCCCACGGTCCAGCCGGTGCCCGCCTCCGTGGTGGCCCAGGTGGACGCCGCGGACAGCACGCTGTCCAACCCGCAGCGGGCCGTGGTCGCCCTCGGCTCCAACCTCGGGAACCGGCTGGAGACCCTCCAGGGCGCCATCGACGCCCTGGAGGACACCCCCGGCGTCCGGGTCAAGGCCGTCTCCCCGGTGTACGAGACGGAGCCCTGGGGCGTCGACCCCGGCACGCAGCCGTCGTACTACAACGCGGTGGTGGTCATCAGGACGACGCTGCCGCCGTCCTCGCTGCTGGAGCGCGGCCAGGCCATCGAGGAAGCCTTCGACCGGGTCCGTGACGAGCGCTGGGGGCCGCGCACGATCGACGTGGACATCCTGGCGTACGCGGACGTCGTCTCCGACGACCCGCAGCTCACCCTCCCGCATCCCCGGGCCCACCAGCGCGCCTTCGTACTCGCCCCGTGGCACGACGTGGATCCGGAGGCGCGGGTCCCGGGCCGCGGCCCGGTGGCGGAGCTGCTGACGGATGTCGGACAGGACGGCGTACGGTCCCGGTCCGACCTGGAACTGCGCCTGCCCGAATAGTCGTTAGGCTCTGCGGATCGGTACGGCGAGGTGTGAAGGGCGGCTTACTCGGTGAAGCAGTTGCGGATCGGCGTCCTCGCCGGCCTGTTCGTGGTGGCCGGCGTGCTCTCCTGGGCCGCCGCGCGCCTCTGGGACGCGTTCGGGACCCTGCCGAGCGTGCCGCTCGCGGCACCCATCGTGCTCGCCGCGATCGCCGCGGTCCTCGCCGCCACGGCTCTTTCGCTGCGCTCCCGGCTCAAGGCCCAGCGGGAGCGCCGCCCCGGCGCACAGGGCGTGGATCCGCTGATGGCGGCGCGCGCCGTGGTCTTCGGCCAGGCGAGCGCGCTGGTGGCGGCCCTGGTCTCCGGCATGTACGGCGGTACGGGCGTCTTCCTGCTCGGCTCCCTCGACATCCCCGCCCGCCGCGACCAGGCCATCTACGCGGGCTTCTCCGTACTGGCGGGCGTCGCGGTGATCGTCGCGGCGTTCTTCCTGGAGCGGGTCTGCAAGCTCCCCGAGGACGGCAACGACAACAAGAACGGCGCGGCCCCGGCCGGCCCCGCCTGACCCCCGGCCGCCCGAGCGGCCGCCGGGCGGCGCGCAGGACGGCGGCGTCTCCGTACAGGCCCCGAGCGTGCTCCGCCGGACGTCCGGCGGAGCGCTCAGCGGGCCAGGATCAGGCTCATCGCTTCCGCGCGGGTCGCCGGATCGCGGAGCTGGCCGCGTACGGCCGAGGTGATGGTCTTCGCCCCGGGCTTCCGTACGCCGCGCATCGACATGCACATGTGCTCGCACTCGATGACCACGATCACCCCGCGCGGCTCCAGGATCTCCATCACGGACTCGGCGATCTGCGTCGTCAGCCGCTCCTGGACCTGCGGCCTGCGGGCGTAGACGTCCACGAGGCGGGCCAGCTTCGACAGCCCGGTGATCTTGCCGTCCGTGGACGGGATGTAGCCGACGTGCGCGACCCCGACGAACGGGACCAGATGGTGTTCACACGTCGAGGTCACTTCGATGTCCTTCACCATGACCATTTCGTCGTGGCCCAGGTCGAACGTCGTCGTGAGCACGTCCTCGGGGTTCTGCCACAGCCCGGCGAATATCTCCTTGTACGCGCGCGCCACCCGGCCAGGCGTCGCCCGGAGCCCCTCGCGGTCCGGGTCCTCCCCGACCGCGATCAGCAGCTCGCGCACGGCATTCTCGGCCCGCTTCTCGTCGAATTCGCGGATCGGGCTCTCCCCGTCCAGCGTCACCGGGTCGGTCATGTGTGCCTCGTTCCTGTGCCGTTCTCGTCCGCGGGCATACGAATGCCGCGCCCCCACAGGCTAAAACCTGGGAGACGCGGCATCCATTCCGGGCCCTCGGACGGGACCCGGCCCGCTGTCAGCTCTCCGGACGGTCCTCGGGAACCGCCTCGGTGGGCGTCTCGCCGGACGTCACGGACGGGAGCCCGCCGTTGGCGCCGGCCGCGCCGTTGGTCAGCGCCAGCTCCTTGGGCGAGAGCACCGGCGGACGCGTCGAGGGAGTACGACGCGAGGAGCCGGTCCACGCCGGACGGGCCGGACGCTTCACGATGGTCGAGAAGACCTCCGCGATCTGCTCCTTGTTGAGCGTCTCCTTCTCCAGGAGCGCCAGGACCAGATTGTCGAGTACGTCACGGTTCTCGACCAGGATCTCCCACGCCTCGTTGTGCGCGGTCTCGATGAGCTTCTTGACCTCTTCGTCGACCAGCGCGGCGACCTCTTCCGAGTAGTCGCGCTGATGCGCCATCTCCCGGCCGAGGAACGGTTCGGTGTTGTCGCCGCCGAACTTGATCGCTCCGAGCCGCTCGGTCATGCCGTACTGCGTGACCATGGCCCGCGCCGTGGTCGTGGCCTTCTCGATGTCGTTGGCAGCGCCGGTGGTCGGGTCGTGGAAGACCAGTTCCTCCGCCGCGCGTCCGCCCATCATGTAGGCGAGCTGGTCGAGCATCTCGTTGCGCGTGGTCGAGTACTTGTCCTCGTCGGGCAGGACCATGGTGTAGCCCAGGGCCCGACCGCGGGACAGGATGGTGATCTTGTGCACCGGGTCGGAGTTCGGAGACGCCGCGGCGACCAGGGCGTGACCGCCCTCGTGGTACGCGGTGATCTTCTTTTCCTTCTCGGACATGATCCGGGTCCGCTTCTGCGGACCCGCCACGACGCGGTCGATCGCCTCGTCCAGGGCGTGGTTGTCGACGAGCTTCCCGTCACCGCGCGCCGTCAGGAGCGCGGCCTCGTTCAGCACGTTCGCCAGGTCCGCGCCGGTGAAGCCGGGCGTACGACGGGCGACGGCGCCCAAGTCGACGTCCGGGGCGACCGGCTTGCCCTTCTGGTGGACCTTGAGGATCTCCAGACGGCCTTGCATGTCCGGGCGGTCGACGGCGATCTGCCGGTCGAACCGGCCCGGGCGCAGCAGCGCAGGGTCGAGGATGTCCGGCCGGTTGGTGGCGGCGATCAGGATGACGCCGCCCTTCACGTCGAAGCCGTCCATCTCCACCAGGAGCTGGTTCAGCGTCTGCTCGCGCTCGTCGTGTCCGCCACCGAGGCCCGCGCCGCGGTGTCGGCCGACGGCGTCGATCTCGTCGACGAAGACGATCGCCGGGGCGTTCGCCTTGGCCTGCTCGAAGAGGTCGCGCACCCGGGAGGCGCCGACACCGACGAACATCTCGACGAAGTCGGAGCCGGAGATCGAGTAGAACGGCACCCCGGCCTCGCCGGCGACGGCGCGGGCGAGCAGCGTCTTGCCCGTACCGGGCGGGCCGTAGAGCAGCACACCCTTCGGGATCTTGGCGCCGACGGCCTGGAACTTCGCGGGCTCCTGGAGGAATTCCTTGATCTCGTGGAGTTCCTCGACCGCCTCGTCCGACCCGGCCACATCGGCGAAGGTCGTCTTCGGGGTGTCCTTGGTGATGAGCTTGGCCTTGGACTTCCCGAACTGCATGACGCGGGATCCGCCGCCCTGCATCTGATTCATCAGGAACAGGAAGACCACGACGATCAGCACGAAGGGCAGCAGCGAGAACAGCACCGAGAGGAACGGGCTCTGCTTCGAAGGCGAGACCGTATAGCCCTTGGTGATGTCACCGTTCTGGAACTTCGTTTGGAGCGTTGCGGCCAGCGAGGATCCCTGATTGCCGATGTAGCTGGCCTGGATCTTGTCGCTGCCCTTGACCTTCAGGCCGTCCTTGAGGTCGACCTTGATGATCTGGTCGTCGCCGGTGGTCAGTTTGACCTGCTCGGCCTGGTTCTTGTCGATCGCCTGGACTACCTCACCGGTGTCCACCGTCTTGTAGCCGCCCGACGAGCCGACGACCTGCATCAACACGACCACGGCGAGGACGGCCAGCACGATCCACATGACCGGCCCACGGAAGTATCGCTTCACGTCCATCCATACGGAGCGAAGTCGCCCCGTCCCTCCTGCCCGTAGGTAAATGCTGCTGTGAGAAAAGACTGTTCCTGGGAAGGTACCCCAGCATCATGGCCCGCGACCGCACGGGACGGCTGACGAACCCGTCTTCCCCTGCTCCAACGGCGCGAGCCGGGCTGAGGTTCCCGGCGGTGGTCGCCGCGCCCCGGCCCAGGTCCTGGGCTAACCCCCGTAGACATGCGGTGCGAGGGTGCCGACGAATGGAATGTTGCGGTACTTCTCCGCGTAATCCAGCCCATATCCGACGACGAACTCATTGGGAATGTCGAAGCCGATCCATTTGACGTCGATCGCGACCTTTGCGGCATCCGGCTTACGGAGCAGGGTGCAGACCTCAAGGGAGGCCGGCTCCCGCGAACCGAGGTTGGACAGCAGCCACGACAGGGTCAGCCCCGAGTCGATGATGTCCTCGACGATCAGGACGTGCTTGCCCTTGATGTCCGTGTCCAGGTCCTTGAGGATCCGGACCACGCCCGAGGACTGGGTGCCCGCCCCGTACGAGGAGACGGCCATCCAGTCCATCGTCAGCGGGGTGGACAGGGCGCGCGCCAGGTCCGCCATGACCATCACGGCGCCCTTGAGGACACCGACGAGAAGCAGATCCTTGCCTGCGTATTCCGCGTCGATCTTCGCGGCCAGTTCGGCCAGCTTCGCGTCGATCTCTTCCTTGGTGATGAGCACCGACTGGAGGTCGTTGCCCATGTCCTTGTCGTCCACCCGCATCACTTTCGTTGTCGGCCAGCGGTCCGGGGCCGGACGGGACTGCTCGAACACGTCCTGGCGGCCCGGGAGACACAGCCGTAGTGCATCAGCGCTTCAGCCCTGCCGGATGACCAGTCTGCCACCCTGCCTCCTGGCCTCCACGCGGCCGGGCAGATTGATGGCTCCCTGGCCGCGCCAGCCCGTGATCAGGCGGTCGACCTCTTCGATGTGACGGGCGAACAGCGAACCGGCGGGGGCGCCCGCGGCGATGACGGCCCGGCGCAGCACCCGGCGGCGGACCGCGGGCGGCAGCGCGTACAGCCTGGGGCAGGCGAGTTGCCCCGTCTCGTCCCGTACGGTCGCCTCCGCGTCGGCGGCCCAGGCGTCGAGGGCGTCGGCGTCGTCGCGGGAGAGCTGTGCCGTACGGGCCAGGGCCTCGACGACGCCCTTGCCGAGAGCTTTCTCCAGGGCCGGCAGCCCTTCGTGGCGCAGCCGTGAGCGGGTGTAGGCGGGGTCGGCGTTGTGGGGGTCGTCCCAGACGGGGATGGACTGGACCAGGCAGGCCTTGCGGGCGGTCTGCCGGTCGAGCTGGAGGAAGGGGCGCCGGTAGCGTCCGGCCGCCCCCGAGACGGCCGCCATGCCGGACAGGGAGCGGGTGCCGGATCCTCTGGCGAGGCCGAGGAGGACCGTCTCGGCCTGGTCGTCGCGGGTGTGGCCGAGGAGGACGGCGGCGGCGCGGTGGCGTTCGGCCGCGGCGTCGAGGGCGGCGTAGCGCGCGTCCCTGGCGGCGGCCTCGGGCCCTCCGTCGCGCCCTACGGTGACGGCGACGGATTCGACGGGGTCGAGGCGCATGGCGCCGAGCCGGGCGACGACGTCGGCGGCGCGGAGGTCGGAGCCTGCCTGGAGGCCGTGGTCGACGGTGACGGCGCCCGCCCGTACGGAGAGCTTGGGCGCCTCGAAGGCGAGGGCGGACGCGAGCGCCATGGAGTCGGCGCCGCCGGAGCAGGCGACGAGGACGAGCGGGAGCCCGTCGGCGCCGTGGGGAGTGGCGGCGGGGGGGTGCGAGGTGGCGGAGAGGAGTTCGGCGTGGTCGGTGAGGACCTCGTGGAGTACGCGGCGGACCGCCAGGCGTATCGCCGCGACCGCAGGATGGGGACCCATATCCGGTGCCCTTCGTGATGTTATTTGGGGGGTGCCTCGGTCGGATAACGGACGGAGAGCGTCACTCAGAGTGCGTCGATGGTGACAGAACCGAGCCATTACCCGAGCATTGCACGCCTATCCCTCACCCACGGTCCCTCGGATGGGTGATACCTGAGGCGTCCTCCTGCCAGACGTCAGCTTCCGCTCATGAATCCGCCTTGCGGTGCACCCGCGCGACCCAGTCCGCCGGTTTGGCGATCTCCGCCTTGGTGGGGAGGGTGTTCGGCGAGGTCCAGACGCGGTTGAAGCCGTCCATCCCGACCTGGTCGACCACGGCGCTCACGAACCGCTCGCCGTCGCGGTACTGGCGGAGCTTGGCGTCGAGGCCGAGCAGCTTGCGCAGCGCGAGGTCGAGGCGGCTGGCACCGCGGGCCCTGCGCTGCTGGAACTTCTCGCGGATCTCGGCGACGGAGGGGACGACCTGCGGTCCGACGCCGTCCATGACGAAGTCGGCGTGGCCCTCCAGGAGGGACATCACGGCGGTGAGCCGGCCCAGGATCTCGCGCTGTTCCGGGGTCTGCACCAGCTCGACGATGCTCCTGCCGTCCTCGTCCCGCTCGCCCTCGGGGCGTCCGCCCGCGAGGGACTGGGCGGCTTCGCGCAGCCGCTCGACGACGGTCATCGGGTCGACGTCGGTCTGGTCGAGGAACGACTGGATCTCGCCCTGGAGGTGGTCGCGCAGCCAGGGCACGCCGGTGAACTGCGTGCGGTGGGTCTCCTCGTGGAGCGCGACCCAGAGCCTGAAGTCGTGGGGGTCGACGTCCAGTTCCCGTTCGACGTGGACGATGTTGGGGGCGACGAGCAGCAGCCGGCCGCCGTCGGCGGCTGCCGGAAGGTCGCGGGTGGCGGGGGCGAAGGTCTCGTACTGGCCGAGGACCCGGGACGACATGAAGGAGAGCAGCATCCCCACCTCGACGCCGGTGACCTTGCCGCCGACCGCGCCGATGACGGCGCCTCCGGCGCCGCCCGGGCGGCGCTCCTGCATCTTCTCGAACAGGGGCTTCAGCAGCTCGCGGAAGCCGGCCACGTTGGCCTTGACCCAGCCCGCGCGGTCGACGACCAGGACCGGGGTGTCCGGTGGCTCGTGTCCCTCGGGGATCATTTTCGTGTAACCGCGGACGTGGTCCTCCGCCGCCTTGGCGTGCCGCCGCAGCTCGGCGACGATCTCGCGCGCCTCGTCGCGGGTGACCTCGGGTCCCGGCCGCGCGAGGCGGGTCGCGGTCGCCACCGCGAGGTTCCAGTCGACCATCTCTGCACCACCGATGCTCGTCATGCGTCAACCGTACGTGCTCGGCCCGGAGTGCGGTGAGGTGTGGGGCGCCCGGTTCTTCCCCTGGTTCGCCCCCTAGGGGACGGCCGGTCCCCCGGTCAGGGGGCGGCGGAGCCCCTGGCCGGGACCGGTGCGGGAGGCGGTGCGGAGGCCGTGCGCGGGACCAGGGCGGCGGAGAGCCGGTCCAGGGCCGTCCGGGCGGTGTCGGGGGCTTTCGTCGCACCGGCCAGGAAGGCGAAGGCCAGGAGCCGGCCCTCGCCGTCGACGACGGTGCCGGCCAGGGTGTCCACGCCGGTGAGCGTGCCGGTCTTGGCCCGGATGAGCCCGGTGGCGGGCGCGGCGTCCCCGTACCTGCTGCGGAGGGTGCCGGTGAACCCGGCGACGGGCAGGCCGGTGAGGACGGGGCGCAGCTCCGGGTGGCCGGGGTCGGCGGCGCGGGTGAGCAGGGCGGTCAGCAGGGCGGCGCTGGCCTTGTCCTTGCGGTTCAGTCCGCTGCCGTCGGCGAAGCGTGTCCCCTTGAGGGGCAGTCGGAGCTTGGCGAGCTGCGCCGTGACGGCCCGGCCCGCGCCCGCGAAGCTCGCCGGTTCGCCGCCGGCGACGGCGGTCTGCCGGGCGAGGGATTCCGCGATGTCGTTGTCGCTCTCGGTCAGTGCGCGTTCGACCAGGTCGGCCAGGGGTGCGGAGTAGGTGCGCGCGAGCGGTTCCGCGCCTTTGGCGGGTCTGCCCGCGGAGGGGGGCTCGGTGGTGCGTACGCCGCGTTCGCGCAGCAGATGGGCGAAGGTACGGGCGGCGTCGCCTGCGGGGTTGCCGCTGCGCGGCGCGGGGCCGGTCGTGGACGCGTCGAGCCGCCCTTGTCCGGCCATCAGGGGGACCACGGGGGCGATGTTGTCGTTGGGGCCGATGGGGTGTTCCCGGGGGCCCGAGTAGAGGGATGTGTCGTAGCGCAGTTCGACCGTGGTGATGCCGCTGTCGCGCAGCGCGCGGGCGGCGTCGCCGGCCAGGGCGGCCAGCCGTTTCCGGTCGAGGGTGGCGTCGCCGCCGCCGACCAGGGTGAGTTTCCGCTGGTCAGGGGTGGCCATGACGGTGGTGGCGATGCGGTGGTCGGCGCCGAGCGCGGAGAGCGCGGCGACCATGGTGGCGATCTTGACGGTGGAGGCCGGGGTCATCGGGGTGGCGGCGCCCTTGCCGTACAGGACCTCGCCGGTGGCCGTGTCGACGACGGACGCCGTACGGGACGGGCCGAGCGCCTCCGCGTCGAGCAGCGCGCCGAGTGTCCGGCCGAGGTCGGCGGGTGCCTTTCCTCCGGGCGTGGCTCCGGTACGCGGGGTGTCCGGGGCGGTGAGCGCGCGGAGCACTCCGGCGGCGCTGGGGGCGGGCGCGGGCGTGCGCGGCGCGGACGGATCGTGATGTGCGCCACCCGCGCGGTTCTGTGCGACCGCCCACTCCCGCTCGGCCTTACGCTGACCGGAGTCCCAGGGGCCCGCCGCCACCACCGCCACGGCGGCGAGGGTGAGGCCGAGCGCGGCGGAACCCGCCGTGACCTGCCACGCTTTCGGCTCAACCACGGCTGACCAGCCCCTTTCGCGACCACACTGCTGCGTGGGGGACACTTAACCACTGCGCCTCGCCCCGAGCATGGCACCCCGGCCAGTAACGGCCTGTCAGGCCGGGGCATGGGGACGGCAACAGCAGCATCACCCGGACATTGTGTTGATCATGGAGGAGCCACCCGTGGAGTTCGACGTCACCATCGAGATCCCTAAGGGTTCGCGGAACAAGTACGAGGTGGACCACGAGACCGGTCGGATCCGCCTTGACCGTCGTCTCTTCACCTCGACCAGCTACCCCGCGGACTACGGATTCGTCGAGAACACCCTGGGCGAGGACGGCGACCCGCTGGACGCGCTGGTCATCCTGGACGAGCCGACCTTCCCCGGGTGTCTCATCAAGTGCCGCGCCATCGGCATGTTCCGGATGACGGACGAGGCCGGCGGCGACGACAAACTGCTGTGCGTCCCCGCCTCCGACCCCCGGGTGGAGCATCTGCGCGACATCCACCACGTCTCGGAGTTCGACCGCCTGGAGATCCAGCACTTCTTCGAGGTCTACAAGGACCTGGAGCCCGGCAAGTCCGTCGAGGGCGCCGACTGGGTCGGCCGCGCCGAGGCCGAGGCCGAGATCGAGGCCTCGTACAAGCGCCTGGAGGCGCAGGGCGGCGCGCACTGACGCGCGGCTCACCCGTGTGACCGGCGGAAGGCCGCCGGGCGGACGACGGGCGGCGTACCCCTCGTGGGTGCGCCGCCCGTCCGCGTGTGCCCGTCCCTTTCCCGTGCACATACTGAGCGGACGGCGCGCGTGAAGAGGCGTACCGCCGGGGACCGTGTGGCGGCGGCCGTGTGCCGGGGACCACCCGCCGGGGACACGTGGCACGGCGACGAGCGGGTACGAAGACGAGCGGGTACGAGACACCAGCGGGTACGAGACACCAGCGATACGACAACGAGTGGCACGACAGGGAGTGAGGACGCAGACCGTGGTGGCCGAGCCGGACTGGTCCGAGGACCGAAAGCCTCCGTCGGACGAGGCACGCAGCGCCTTCTCCCCACCGCTCGGGGTGGAACAGCCCCCGCTCCCCGAGGACGACCATCCGACGTCGGAGTTCGCGCTCCCCGACGGGACCAGTACGGAGCCGCCGCCCGAGCCGGAAGGGTCCGCCTTCGATCTGCCGGACGGCGCCCGCGTGCCGGCGGGGACCGGCCAGGGGGCGGGCGCCGGGGCGGGCTCGGCGTTCACGCCCGCGCGCGGCGTGCCGCGGTTCGCGCTGAGCAAGGAGGCGCCCTGGCAGGACCGGATGCGGACGCTGCTGCGGATGCCGGTCGGGGACCGTCCCGTACCGGACATCGTGCAGCGCCACGACGACCAGGGGCCCGCCGTCCCGCGCGTCCTGGACCTGACCCTGCGTATCGGCGAGTTGCTGCTCGCGGGCGGTGAGGGCGCCGAGGACGTCGAGGCCGCGATGTTCGCGGTGAGCCGGGCGTACGGGCTCGACCGCTGCGAGCCGACCGTCACCTTCACCCTGCTGTCGATCTCCCATCAGCCGTCGCTGGTGGACGACCCGGTGACGGCCAGCAGGACGGTACGGCGGCGGGGCACCGACTACACCCGGCTGTCCGCCGTCTACACGCTCATCGACGACATCACCACCGAGGACACGGACACCACGCTGGAAGAGGCGTACCGGCGGCTCGCGGAGATCCGCCGTAACCGGCACCCGTACCCCGGCTGGGTGCTGACCGCGGCGAGCGGGCTGCTGGCCGGTTCGGCCTCGGTGCTGGTCGGCGGCAGTGTGCTGGTGTTCGTGGTCGCGGCGCTCGGCGCGATGCTGGGCGACCGGCTGGCGTGGCTGTGCGCGGGGCGCGGGCTGCCGGAGTTCTACCAGTTCGTGGTGGCGGCGATGCCGCCCGCCGCGATGGGGGTGGCGCTGACGCTGCTGGGGCCGCATCTCTCCTGGGAGGGCCGCCCCTCGGCGGTCATCACCGGTGGGCTCTTCGCGCTGCTGCCGGGGCGGGCGCTGGTGGCCGGGGTGCAGGACGGCCTGACGGGCTACTACATCACGGCGGGGGCGCGGCTGCTGGAGGTCATGTACTTCTTCATCGCGATCGTCGTCGGCGTCCTCCTCGTGCTCTACCTGGGGGTCCAGCTCCACGCCCAGCTCAACCCGGAGGCGGCGCTGCACGCGGACGTACGGCCGGTGGCGCAGACCCTGGCGGCGGTGACGCTGAGTGTCGCCTTCGCGATCCTGCTCCAGCAGGAACGTTCCACCGTGCTGATGGTGTCGCTCAACGGCGGCATCGCCTGGGTCGTCTACGCGGCGATGCACGACATCGGCCGGATCTCGCCGGTGGCCGCCACGGCGGTCGCGGCAGGGGTGGTGGGCCTGTTCGGGCAGCTCTTCTCGCGCTACCAGTTCGCCTCGGCGCTGCCGTACGTCACGGCGGCGATCGGGCCGCTGCTGCCGGGTTCCGCGACGTACTTCGGGCTGCTGGGCTTCGCGCAGAACGAGCTGGACCGCGGGCTCGCCTTCCTCTCCCAGGCGGTGGCGCTGGCGCTGGCGATCGCGGTGGGGGTGAACCTGGGAGGGGAGATCTCCCGGCTGTTCCTCAGGGTGCCCGGCTCCGGACGGGCGTCGAGCCGCCGCGCGGCCAAGCGGACGCGCGGCTTCTAGTACTGCAACGGCAACCAGGACGTGACCGGACCGGACCGGCCAACAGTGTCCGTCCCCGGAGGACTCGCCGGTAACGCTGCCACCGCTGCCAGGCTCCCCGGAAAATATGGGGCCTCCGCGCGGACTGGCAGACACGGCTCAGCCCCGCACCGTTCCGTTCCGGTGCGGGGCTGAGCGAGGGGCCGGGGCCCAGGGCGGGAGTGTCAGTGCCTGCCGTGCCGACCGTGCCGGCCCTGCGGGTCGTCGGGACCGTCAGGCGCGTCGTCGGGCGCGCCGGGCCCCCGGTGCGGGTGAGGCGCCTGGTACGGGCCGGGAGCCTGGTAGGCACCGGGGTCGGCCTGGTACGGGCCGGGGGCCTGGCCGTAACCGCCCTGCTGCCCCTGCGGTCCTTGCTGCCACTGCTGACCCTGCTGGTACGGGTTGGGGCTCTGGGGCGCCTGCGCCTGCGGGTTCTGATTCTGGTTCTGGTGGCCCTGGTACCCGCCGGAGCCCTGGTATCCGCCCTGCTGCTGGTATCCGCCCGGCTGCTGGTACGGGTTGGGGTTCTGCTGGGCGCCGGGGGCCTGGTACGGGCCGGGGGCCTGGCCGTAGCCACCCTGGGCCTGGTAGCCACCGGTCTCCTGGTACGCGCCGGCCTCCTGATACGGACCGGGAGCCTGGCCGTAGCCACCCGGAGCCTGGAGCGCGCCGTCCGGGCCGGAGTCGCCGGTGATCTTCGGGAACCGCATCGTCTCCGCACCGGGCGCACCGGGGGCGGGCGCACCGGAGGCGACGGGGACGCCGTGCCCCTCCATGGCCGCCGTACCGGGGCCGACCAGGCCGTCGTCGACCGCGGGCTCCTGGCCGGCCGACTTCTTGGAGTGCGAGCGTGCGCGCAGGATCTCGATCACGATCGGCAGGACCGAGATCACCACGATCAGGATGAGGATCATCTCGATGTGCTCGTGCACGAAGGCGATCTTGCCGAGCGCCGCGCCCAGCAGCGTGACGCCCGCGCCCCAGAGGACGCCGCCGATGATGTTGAAGGTGATGAACGAGCGGTAGTTCATCCGGCTCACACCGGCGATGATCGGCGTGAACGTACGGACAACAGGCACGAACCGGGCCAGGACCAGCGACTTGGGGCCGTACTTCTCGAAGAAGTCGTGCGCCTTCTCCACGTTCTCCTGCTTGAAGAGCTTGGAGTCCGGGCGCTTGAAGAGCGCGGGCCCGACCTTCCGGCCGAAGAGATATCCGACCTGGTCACCGGCGATCGCGGCGAGCACGATCAGTCCGCAGACGATCCAGAGCGGAGTCTTCAGGGTGCCGGCGGTGACCAGCAGGCCCGTGGTGAAGAGCAGCGAGTCACCGGGCAGGAAGAAGCCGATGAGGAGACCGGACTCGGCGAAGACGATGACCAGGACACCGATCAGCCCGAAGGTCCCGATCAGATAGTCCGGGTCCAGCCAGCTTGGTCCGAGAGCAAGGGTGGTCACGGTTTCCGGACTCCTGAGTCTTTGGTCGGTCGATCGTCGATTCGGCGTGGTCGGCCGCGCACAAGCTATCAACGGACCGGCGCTCCCCCAGGTTCCACCCACCCTCCCGCGTATGCGCTCGGGATGCACACCGGGCAGAGGGGGACAAAGCTGTGCCTGACACGGGAGCGCACGGGGACCGGGACGGAAGGCGGTACGCGCGATGGGCATCGAGGAGTACGGCGGCGGCCAGGGCCCCGGGACGGACATCCTGGTCGTCACCACGAACGACGTGCCCGGACACCAGGTACAGAAGGTGATCGGCGAGGTCTTCGGGCTCACGGTCCGCTCGCGCCACCTCGGCAGCCAGATCGGCGCCGGGCTCAAGTCGATGATCGGCGGCGAGCTGAAGGGGCTCACGAAGACGCTCGTGGAGACCCGTAACCAGGCGATGAACCGCCTCGTCGAGCAGGCCCGCGCGCGGGGCGCCAACGCCGTCCTGATGATGCGGTTCGACGTGTCGGAGGCGGCGGACGTCGGGACGGAGGTGTGCGCGTACGGCACAGCCGTCGTGATCAGCGAGATCGAGACGTAGGCGGAGGGCGCATGGCCAGCGGCCCCCCGCCGTCCCCGGACCCCGAACCCGAACCGCGACCCGAACCCGAACCCGGACCCGAACCGCGACCAGGCCCCGGACCCGCCCCCGGATCCGCATCCAGCACCGGCAAGCCCCCCGGCCAGTCCTCCCGCCCCGCCCCGCCCACGTCCCTCTCCGCCCGCGCCCTGCTGCCCCTGGTCGTGCCGTCCCTGGTCGTCGGGGTGGTCTCGGCGCTGGTGCTGCTGGGGGTGAGCGAGGCCGCCGACCAGCTCAAGAACGTGCTGTGGGGGACACTGCCCGACGCCCTCGGCATCGGGCGGTACTCGGCGCTCTGGATGATCGTGATCCTCACGGCGACCGGGCTGGCGGTGGGGGTCGTCGTCCGGCGGGTGTACGGGCACGCCGGCCCCGACCCGGCGACCACGGGACTGGTCGACGCACCGCTGGCGCCCGGGGTCCTGCCGGGGCTGCTGGTCGTCACGGGGCTCGCGCTGGCCGGCGGGGTGAGCCTCGGCCCGGAGAACCCGATCACCGCCGCCAACATCGCCCTGGCGTACTGGCTCGGCCGCAAGGTGGCGCCGCGCGCCCCGGCCGCGCTCTGGGTCTCCCTCGGCGCGGCGGGCACCATCGGGGCGCTCTTCGGCACCCCCGTGGCCGCCGCGCTGGTCCTCACCGAGACGCTGGCCGCGCGGACGGGCCCCGGCTCGCTCTGGGACAAGCTGTTCGGCCCGCTGATCGCGGCCGGCGCGGGCGGGCTGACCACCGTACTGATCTCGCGTCCCACCTTCGACCTGGACCTGCCGCCCTACCCGGGCACCCACTGGAGCGACCTTCTGGCCGCCTTGGTGATCGCCCCGCTCGCCGCCGCGCTGGGCATGACGGCGGTACGCGCCTTCCCGTACGTCCACGCCTTCTTCCGGCGGATCGGGCACCCCGTGCTCGCCCTGGCCGCCGGCGGGCTGGTGCTGGGGCTGCTGGGGGCACTCGGCGGGCCTCTCACGCTCTTCAAGGGGCTGGACGAGGTGAAGACCCTGGCGAGCGACCCTGACGGCTGGTCGGCCGGTTCGTTCGCGCTGATGACGGTGGTGAAGCTGGCCGCCCTGCTCACCGCCGCCGCCTGCGGCTTCCGGGGCGGCCGGATCTTCCCCGCCGTCTTCGTCGGGGTCGCGCTCGGCCTGTGCGCGCACGCCCTCGTACCGGCGGTCCAACCGACCGTGGGGGTGGTCTGCGGCGTCCTGGGGGTCCTGCTAGCCGTCACCCGGCAGGGCTGGCTCAGCCTGTTCACCGCGGCGGTCATGGTCTCCGACGTCACCGTGCTGCCGCTGCTCTGCGTGGCCACGCTGCCCGCCTGGCTGCTGGTCACCGGCCGCCCGCGGATGCAGCTCCACGAGGACGGCACGCCGTTGCGGTGAGCCGGGTCCGGCCGGCCGGACCACCCCTCGTCCCGCCCGGCGGGCGGTACGCGGCTTTCGTCCTTATTCTCGCGGAGGGGGCCTGACGCACGTACCCACCCCGAGGAGATTCGCCGATGCCACTCCACCAAGGCGCGGACCGGGCGGCCGACGTACCCGAGGAGGACCGCGCCGAGCTGCGGCGGCTGTCGCTCAACCCCTTCTACGGGGAGGCCGATCCCGTCGGCGAGATGACCTCGGCACCGCCCACCCAGCGGCTCCCCGACGGCCCGACGCCGCCGCACACCGCCTACCAGCTCGTCCACGACGAGCTGATGCTCGACGGCAACTCCCGGCTGAACCTTGCGACCTTCGTCACCACCTGGATGGAGCCACAGGCCGGGGTGCTGATGGCGGAGTGCCAGGACAAGAACATGATCGACAAGGACGAGTACCCGCGCACCGCCGAACTGGAGCGGCGCTGTGTCGCGATGCTCGCCGACCTGTGGAACGCCCCGGACCCGGCGACCACCGTCGGCTGCTCGACCACCGGGTCCAGCGAGGCGTGCATGCTCGCCGGGCTGGCGCTCAAGCGCCGCTGGGCCAAGCGGAACGCCGCGCGCTATCCGGCGACCGCCCGGCCCAATCTGGTCATGGGCGTCAACGTCCAGGTCTGCTGGGAGAAGTTCTGCACCTTCTGGGAGGTGGAGGCGCGGCTGGTGCCCATGGAGGGCGACCGCTTCCACCTCGATCCGCAGGCCGCCGCCGACCTCTGCGACGAGGACACCATCGGGGTGGTGACCGTCCTGGGCTCCACCTTCGACGGCTCGTACGAACCGGTCGCCGAGCTGTGCGCGGTGCTGGACGCGCTCCAGGAACGTACGGGGATCGACGTCCCCGTCCATGTCGACGGGGCGTCGGGCGCCATGATCGCGCCCTTCCTCGACGAGGACCTGATCTGGGACTTCCGGCTGCCGCGCGTCTCCTCCATCAACACCTCCGGGCACAAGTACGGGCTGGTCTACCCGGGTGTCGGCTGGGCGCTGTGGCGGTCGCCCGCCGAACTCCCCGAAGAGCTGGTCTTCCGCGTCAACTACCTGGGCGGCGACATGCCCACCTTCGCGCTGAACTTCTCCCGGCCGGGCGCCCAGGTCGTCGCGCAGTACTACACCTTCCTGCGCCTCGGCAGGGGCGGCTACCGGGCCGTCCAGCAGACCGCGCGGGACATCGCCACGACCCTCGCCGCGCGCATCGAGCGGCTGGGCGACTTCCGGCTGCTCACCCGGGGGGACCAACTCCCCGTGTTCGCTTTCACCACCGCCCCCGGTGTGACGAACTTCGACGTCTTCGACGTCTCGCGGCGGCTGCGCGAACACGGCTGGCTGGTGCCCGCGTACACCTTCCCCGCCCATCGCGAGGACCTGTCCGTGCTCCGGGTGGTCTGCCGCAACGGCTTCTCGGCCGACCTGGCCGCGATGCTGGTGGCCGATCTGAAGCGGGTGCTGCCCGAACTGCGCGCGCAGGAGCACCCCATGGACCGCGACAAGGCGTCCGCCACCGCCTTCCACCACTGACCACTGACCACTGTTCACCCGTCGAGCCGGCCGAACCTCCGCACCGCCAGTGGGAAGAACACCGCGAGCAGCACCACCGGCCACCCGACCGCCAGGAGCGCCGCGTGGTCCGCCGCCCAGGAGCCGTCCGCGGCGCCCTGGGCGGCCGGAGCGCCGAGCAGCTCCCGTACGGCGGTGGCCGTCGCCGACATCGGGTTCCACTCCACGACCGCGCCGAGCCGGCCGGGCATCGACTCCGGCGTCGCGATCGCGTTGGAGAGGAAGCCGATCGGCCAGACCAGGATCTGCACCGCCTGCACCAGCTCTGGACGGCCCGCCACCATGGCGAGCTGGATGCCGAGCCACAGCATCGCGAACCGGAACAGGAGCAGCAGCCCGACGGCGGCGAGGAAGTCCGCGGGGCCGCCGTGCCAACGCCAGCCGATCGCGTACCCGGCGCCGATCAGCACGGCCAGGCCGAGCGTCGACTGGAGCATGTCGGCGACGCTCCGGCCCACCAGGACCGCCGACGACGCCATCGGCATCGAACGGAACCGGTCCACCACGCCCTTGTTGAGGTCCTGCGTGACGGCCAGCATCGTCGACTCCAGTCCGAAGGCCATGGTCAGGGCGAGCATCCCCGGGACGAGGAACGCGAGGTACTCCCCCTCGATCCCGCGTCCGCCGCCGATCAGGAAG
The DNA here is from genome assembly GCF_042756365.1 of Streptomyces sp. NPDC059092. NCBI lineage: Bacteria > Bacillati > Actinomycetota > Actinomycetes > Kitasatosporales > Streptomycetaceae > Streptomyces > Streptomyces sp. NPDC059092. The sequence continues at coordinate 110,895 of NZ_JBHZEJ010000005.1, read as the reverse complement.
CCGAACATCAGCAGCAGCATCACCGGGAAGACCAGCCCGACGACGACCTGGACTGGCCCGCGCGCCCAGCGGGCGAGTTCGCGCCGGCTCATGGTCCAGGAGTCGGTGAGCGCCCAGCGGATCCCGCCGCCTCGGGGGACCACGGGGGCCGTGGGGGTGACCGTCGTCATGCCGACACCTCCGTACGCTCCGAAGGCCGCCGCCCCTCCGGCGACCGCCGCCCGGGGCCCTGGCCCGAGCCCTGTTCGTCCTCGTCCTCGTCCCCGCCCTCGCCCTCGCCCTCGCCCGTCAGCCGGAGGAAGACCTCGTCCAGCGTCGGCCGGCGCAGCGCGATGTCCCGCGCCTCGATCCCCTCCCCCTCCAGAGCCCGTACGGTCTCGGCCAGCGCCGCCATCCGGTCCGTCACGGGCGCGCTCAGCAGCCGCCGGTCCGTGTCCGTGCGGACGGACGCCGTACCGGCCGTACGGGCCAGCAGCCGCGCCCCGTCCGCGAGCCGGTCCGCGTCGCTCAGGACGACATCGATCCGGTCCCCGCCGATCCGGGCCTTCAGCTCGTCCGGCGTGCCCTCCTCGACGACCCGGCCGTGGTCCACCAGCGAGATCCGGCCGGCGAGCTGGTCGGCCTCCTCCAGGTACTGCGTCGTGAGCAGTACGGTCGTTCCGCCGCCCGCCAGCGACCGCACCGCGCTCCACACCTCCGCCCGGCCGCGCGGGTCGAGTCCGGTCGTCGGTTCGTCCAGGAAGAGCACCTCCGGGTCGGTGATCAGGGACGCGGCCAGATCGAGCCGGCGCCGCATGCCGCCGCTGTACCGCTTGACGGGCTTGCGGCCGGTGTCCGCCAGGCCGAACCGCTCCAGCATCCCGTCGGCCCGTTCCCCCGCGCGCCGGGCGCCGAGGTGGTGGAGGCGTCCGAACATCTCCAGGTTCTGCCGGCCGCTCAGGTCCTCGTCGAGGGCCGCGTGCTGTCCCAGCAGCCCGATCCTGCGCCGTACGTCGCGGCCGTGGGTCCTCACGTCGAACCCGGCCACCCGCACCAGCCCCTCGTCGGGCCTCAGCAGCGTGGTCAGGACGCGTACGGCCGTGGTCTTGCCCGCTCCGTTCGGCCCGAGCACGCCGTGCACCGTGCCGCGTTCCACCGTCAGGTCGAACCCGTCGAGGGCCCGCTTCTCTCCGTACCGCTTCCGCGCGCCCGCCACCACGATCGCATCGGCCGCACCCGTCACACCGGTCGCGTCGGTCAAGGGTCTTCGCCCCCCATCCCCAGTAAGCAAACTTGACTACTTGCCGGAAGAGTAACCCCGGCCATCCCGTTAGTCAAACTTGATTAGTGACGGTCCCCGTCATCGGGGACGCCCGTCGCGTACGGGTTCTCCTCGCCCTCGCCGAGCACCCCCACGAAGGGCTCGCCCTCCCCCGCGAAGGTGTACGCACCGCCCTCGACCCGCTTGATCAGGCCCCGCGTCCACTCCGCGCCCGAGTCCGCCGAGTGGACCCAGAAGTTCATGATCTCGCCGATGTGGCCGAGCTGCCCGGGACCCTCCTCGGGCACATAGGTCTCGGTCACCGCCGCCCGCCACGCCTCGATCGCTCGGACCCGCTCCTTCAGCAGCTCGACCACCTCGGCGCGCGGCAGGTCGAGCATGCACCCGAGCCCGGCCGACAGGATGTCCATCTTCTGGTCGTACGAGGTCAGCGCGGAGCGCAGCAGCGTGAAGTACTCCGCCTCGCCGGCGTCCGTGATCTCGTACTCCGTGCGCGGCGGCCCGCCCGCCGTGCTCGGCGCGACCTCGTGCGCCAGCAGGACGCCCTGCTTCGCCAGTTGCTTCAGCGCGTGGTAGATCGAGCCGGGCTTGGCGTTGGACCACTCGTGGGCGCCCCAGTACTCCAGGTCGTTGCGGACCTGGTAGCCGTGCGCCCGCCCGTGCTGGCGGACCGCGGCGAGCACGAGCAAACGGATCGCTGACATACGCCCAGGTTATGACCCCGGAGCGCGGCGCCCCCGCCGGGCCGGGGCACCGCCGCGCGCGGGCCGCCGCCGGGACGGTTCAGAGGGGGAACTCCGTACGGCCGTGCTGCACCGAGATCCACTTCTGCGTGGTGAACGCCTCCACCGTCGCGTCCCCGTTGAGCCGGCCGAGCCCCGAGGACTTCTCCCCGCCGAAGGCCACCATGGGATCGTCCTGCACGGTCGAGCCGTTGACGTGCATCATGCCCGTGACGATCCGCTGCGCGAACGAGACACCGCGCTCCACGTTCGCCGTGTGGACGGCGCCGCTCAGTCCGTACGGGGTGTTGTTGGCGATCCGTACCGCCTCGTCCTCCCCGTCGAACGGGATCAGCAGCGCCACCGGGCCGAAGATCTCCTGGCCCAGCAGCGGCGAGTCGTCCGGCAGCCCGGTCAGCACGGTCGGCTCCACGAGATTGCCCCGCGTGCGCCCCCGTACGAGCGCCGTCGCGCCCTCCGCGAGCGCCTGGTCGACCAGCGCCGTCAGGGCGTCCGCCTGGAAGGTGTTGATGACCGGGCCGATCTGGGTCTCCGGATCGCGCGGATCGCCGGTCCTGAGCGCCGACACGCGCGCCACGAACTTCTCGGTGAACGCCGCCTCGACGCTCCGGTCCACCAGGATCCGGTTGGCGGCCATGCAGACCTGGCCCTGGTAGGAGAACCGGCTGGCGACCGCCGCGTCCACCGCGTGGTCGAGTCCGGCCTCGTCGAGGTCGTCGAGGACGACGAGGGCGCTGTTGCCGCTCAGTTCGAGCACGGTCCGCTTGAAGTGGCGGGCCGCGACGGCGCCGACATGGCGGCCGACCCGGTCCGAGCCCGCGAACGAGATCACCTTCGGGACGGGGTGCTCGATCAGCGCGTCACCGATCTCCGCGATGTCCGTCACGAGGACGTTCAGCAGTCCGGCGGGCAGCTCCGCGTCCTCGAAGAGCTTGGCCAGCAGACCGCCCCCGGTGACCGGCGCGTTCTGGTTCGGCTTGATCACGACGGCGTTGCCGAGCGCGAGCGCGGGCGCCACCGACCTGATCGTTATCAGGAAGGGGAAGTTGAAGGGGCTGATCACACCGACGACGCCGACCGGCAGCCGGTAGACGCGGTTCTCCCTGCCCTCGACCGGGGAGGGCAGGATCCGGCCCTCCGCGCGCAGCGAGAGCTGGATCGCCTCGCGCAGGAACTCCCGGGCCGCGCTGACCTCGTACCGCGCCTTGAGGCGGGTACCGCCCAGTTCGTCGACGATCGCCTCGACGATGTCGTCCTCGCGCTCCTCGACCAGCCGGAGCACCCGCTCGAAGACCGGCCTGCGCCGGTACGGGTTGGTCGCGGCCCACAGGCGCTGCGCGCGCTCGGCGGCGCGGTAGGCCTCGTCGACCTCCTGGGCCGTCGCGACCGTGATGGCGGCGAGCTTCTCCCCGTTGTACGGGTTGAAGTCGATGATGTCCCACGAGCCGCTGCCGGTCCGCCACTCGCCGTCGATGTACTGGTGGGCCAGGTCGGTGAAGTAGGACATGCGATCCCTTACGGTGCGATCCCTTACGACGGGTGCGTACTCCTGATGCGATGTCATCGTACTGATGTCGTCAGATCAGTTGGAGCAGTCCGCGAAGGACATCGCGGCTCTCTTCGGGACCCGGGCTGTCCGCCTGGAGCCGTTCCATCACCTTTTCGTACTGGGCGACCTCCTCACCCTTGTCCAGATAGAGCGCGCTGGTGAGCTGCTCAAGGAAGACGACGTCGGAGAGGTCGGACTCGGGGAAGCTCAGCATGGTGAACGCGCCGCTCTCGCCGGCGTGGCCGCCGAAGCTGAACGGCATCACCTGGAGCGTGATGTTCGGCTGCTCGGAGACCTCGATGAGGTGCTTGAGCTGCCCCTGCATGACGGCGCGGTCGCCGTAGGGCCGTCTCAGCGCCGCCTCGTCGAGTACGGCGTGGAAGCGGGGCGCGCGTTCGGAGACGAGGGCCTTCTGCCGCTCCAGCCGCAGGGCCACCCGGCGCTCGACCTCGGCGCAGGGCGCGTCGGGCTGGCCGCGGGTGACGACGGCGTGCGCGTACGCCTCGGTCTGGAGCAGCCCGTGCACGAACTGCACCTCGTAGATACGGATGAGGGAGGCGGCGCCTTCGAGACCGATGTACGTCTGGAACCAGCCGGGCAGCACATCGCCGAAGCTGTGCCACCATCCCGCGACATTGGCCTCCCGGGCGAGGCCGAGCAGGGCAGCGCGCTCGCCCTCTTCGGCGACCCCGTAGAGAGTCAGCAGGTCCTCGATGTCTCTGGCCTTGAAGCTCACCCGTCCCAACTCCATACGGCTGATCTTGGACTCGGATGCGCGGATCGAGTAGCCCGCGGCCTCACGTGTGATGCCCCGCGACTCGCGCAGCCGCCTCAGCTGTGAGCCCAGCAGGATGCGCCGCACCACGGAACCGCCCGATTCGGCTGCGGTCACGTCTCCAACCCTCCCCATCGCATGTGGTTCTCCTCGGAGCACCCCCCGAACTCCAAGTGCCGGATTCTGCCATCAAAACGCTTCGCCCCGTACTCATTCGATTACGGAAATAAGAAGGCTTTGCGGAGAGGGCGAAACTGGTCACAGGAAGAAATGCGCCAGAACCGGTACGGGAAGGTTGAAGGCGGGCACGTGCACGTGCATCTGCCCTTGCATCTGCCGTACGCATTCGGAACCATGGGCCCCGCGCACCTGCGTACTGGATCGCGCGGTGACGTGTTGCACCGCTGACCACCCGCAGTATCGCTACGGCCGCGAACCCCGGGAGTGCTCGCATGGGGATGAATGGATCGACCATGCTTGAGCCTTTAAGGCAAGGGCTTCCCCCGATCGATCCCGCAGGGGCGGCAGGCTCGGCCTCGTGCGCCCTGCCGGCCCGGTACGAGGCGGTGCGCGGGGCCCGGCAGTTCACCCGGACCACGCTCTCCCAGTGGGAGCTGAGCGAGCGGTTCGACGATGTCGCGCTGGTCGTCTCCGAGCTGGTCACGAACGCGCTGCGGCACGCCCTGCCGGCCGACACCCCGCGCGAGCCGCACGAGCCCCCCGTACGACTGCATCTGATGCGGTGGTCGTCGCGGCTGGTGTGCGCGGTGCGGGACCCGAGCGTCACGAGCCCGGCGACCCGGGAGGCGGACGAGGACTGCGCGGCGGAGTCCGGCCGGGGGCTGTTCCTGGTGGAGTCGTTCAGCGACACCTGGGGGTGGCACCCGCTGGCCGGGTCGCTGCACGGCAAGGTGGTCTGGGCGCTGTTCCACCTGCAGGCCGAACGGGCCTGTCAAACCGATGCCTGACCCGGTGATGACAGGGCGTTGAACAGGTGCTCACCGAGCGTTGAGGGCGCGGGCCTGCCGACTGGCTGAAACATGTCGTCGGCGGGCCCTTTTCCCTGCGGAGCGCACCGATTGGTCTGGACCTTGTCCATGATTTTCCGGCCATGACCCAGCCAAGTTTGGCGCGTTCTCATCGCACTGAAGTGCGACTCACCGTCGGTCAGAGGTGCGACCGTCGGTAACAAGCCATACGCTCAGGCGCCCGCCACGAGGTGGTCGAACTCGCCCGCCTTGGCGCCGATGAGCATCGACTCGATCTCGGCGAGGGTGTAGACGAGCGCGGGCCCGTCGGGGTGGCGTGAGTTGCGTACCGCCACATCACCGCTGGGCAGCTTGGCGAACTCCACGCAGGACCCCTGGGAGTTGCTGTGCCTGCTCTTCTGCCAGACGACTCCGTGAAGCTCTGTGGCCGCTATGCCGTTGTACACGTGGTGCACAGGTCGCTCCCCGAGTTGCAAGGTGCAGGTGTCAACTGTCTCGGATCATAGCTGTGTTTCATGTGCCGATGCATGAGCAGATGCACGTGCACGCGGGGTGGTGCCTTGGTTACAGCTACCCTTCCGGATACCCGCGCCCGCGTGCGGAGACGTGAATCCCCGCTCTACGGAGAGAGACGCGAAACCCGGCCCCCCGGATCCCTTTCCGGCCCAGTCTCCACATATTGGTCCAGTCCGCGGCGCCCGGGTCGCTCCTGGCGGCTACCCCGGTACGGACAAGAGACTCCCCCGGCCGGTGGGCCGGGGGAGTCTCGGGGGAGTTTCCGTGGAACGCACCTGGTCAGCGCGGTACGGAGCGGTACGGCAGCAGCCCCGCCTCCCTGGCGTTCTTGATCGCGCGGGAGAGCTGCCGCTGCTGCCGCGCGCTCACCCGCGTCACACGGCGGCCGCGGATCCTGCCCCGGTCCGAGATGAACTTCCGCAGCAGGTCGGTGTCCTTGTAGCCGATGTACGTGATGCCCGCGCGGTCCAGCGGGTTGGAGCGGGGCGCGGGCGGCTCACGGTGCGTCCGGCCCGGGGCGGACGGACACGAAGAGGCCGGACGGGGGCCGGCCGTCAGACCTCCAGGAGGGTGTCGAAGGCGGGCGGCAGGCGCTTCCAGGCGGCGGGGCCCGCGCTGTACTCGGCGTCCGTCAGCAGACAGGAGTCGAGCAGCCGCTCGACCCCGTCCCGGTCCAGCGCGGGCGAGACGAAGACCAGGTGCTGGCAGCGGTCCCCGTGGCGTGGATCCCAGTCCAGGGCGGCGGCGGCCCGGCGCAGTGCCGGCACTCCCTCCCAGTCGGCGTCGGAGAGCGAGGCGAGCCAGGGCCCCGCGCTCTCCACGCAGAGCGCGCCGCCCGCGGCGTCCCAGGCCAGCAGGGTGTCGGGCCGGTCGGCGAGCCAGAACCGGCCGCGGCTGCGGGCCGCCGCGCAGCACAGCTCCTCCAGCGCCTCGTAGAGCCGGCCGGGGTGGAAGGGGCGGCGGCGGTGCCAGACGTAGGTGGCGACGCCGCAGTCGTCGGCCTCCTGCGGCAGCAGGGCGCAGGCCGGGTCCTGGCGGGCGGCGGCGGCCTCGACGTCGAACCCGGCGAGGGCGACGGCGGCGAGCGCCCCGGCGCCGGTGTCCGGGATCCCGCCGGGTCCGGTGCCGCTGGTGCTGCCGGTGCTGCCGGTAATGCCGGTAATGCCACTGGGGCCACCGTTCTCGGTACCGGTGGCGTCTCCCCCGATCCGTACCCGCCGCGCCGTCGGGTGCAGCTGGGCGAGGAGCGCGCGGTCCTCGTCGTCCGCCAGCGGGTTGTCGGCGAGGGCGAGCACCGGCGCGTACTCGACCTGCCGCGCCCAGGTGTCGGCGATGGTCCGCCGGTCCGAGGCCGCGGCGGCGAGCCCGGCGTCCGCCAGGTCGTCGCCGTTGCCGAGGTAGGGCAGCACCAGCGCGGGGTCGACCGCCGTGATCACCGAGGTGACGACCAGCCCTTCGCCGTGCGCGGCCACCACCTCCGCCATCGCCCGGGGCTCGACGGAGTCCCAGAGTTCGACGATCGCGAGCCGGGTCGGCCCGGCGTCCGCCAGACGCTCCAGCTCCGGTACGAGATCTTCGCGCAGGGCGCAGCAGGCACAGTCGTCGACCAGGGGCGCGTCCCCGTGGGACAGCGTTCCGGTGGCATCGCGGACGGTCCGTACGACCGTGCCGCGTCCGGCCGTCGACAGGTCGTGATGGAGCGCGACGCTGCCGGGCACGGTGTCCAGCAGCCGCTGCACGGCGGCCTTGCGCGCCTCGCTGTGCAGTCCGCCGACGATCGCGACGGGCAGGCGGGACCCGGCCGTCATCAGCGGGCCCCTGGACGGCCTCGGCCGTAACGGCGCTCGAAGCGCTCGACCCGGCCGGCGGTGTCCATGACGCGGGCGGTGCCCGTGTAGAAGGGGTGGCTCGCGGAGGAGATCTCCACGTCGATCACGGGGTAGGTGTCGCCGTCCTCCCATACGACCGTTCTTCCGCCGCCGACGGCGGTCGACCGGGTCAGGAAGGCGAAGTCGGCCGCCTTGTCGCGGAAGACGACGTGCCGGTACGCGGGGTGGATTCCGGGCTTCATCTCAGTCGGTCCTCGTGTCGTGATGGTCGGCGCGCCGCGCGGGGGTGTCGGCGCTCTTCAGAAAGGTCGGTGTCAGCAGGAAGGCCGGTGTCAGCGCTCTTCACGGAAGTCGACGTGCCGGCGCAGGAGCGGGTCGTACTTGCGCAGCGTCATGCGGTCGGGGTCGTTACGGCGGTTCTTGCGGGTGACGTAGGTGTAGCCGGTCCCCGCGGTGGAGCGGAGTTTGATGATCGGGCGGAGTTCGTCGCGGGCCATGGGGCTAGTATATGGAAATGGTTTCCATTTTCAAAGAGAGAGGTGTGACGTTGTCCGCCCACTGCCTGCTCACCGGGGCCGAACCCGGCTTCGGCAATCAGATCTCCCATTCGCACCGGCGCACCTCCCGCCGCTTCGACCCCAACATCCAGCGCAAGCGCTACTGGCTCCCGAGCGAGGGCAGGTACATCCGGCTCACGCTCTCCACGAAAGCGATCAAGACCATCGACACGATCGGCATCGAGGCGGCCGTCGCCCGGATCCGCACCCGCGGGGTGAAGGTCTGATGGCGAAGAAGAGCAAGATCGTCCGCAATGAGCGGCGCAAGCTGATCGTCGAGCGTCACGCCCTACGCCGCGCCGAACTGAAGGAGATCCTGCGACGCCCCGGCACCACGCTGGAACAAAGGATCGCGGCGGAGAGCGAGTTGCGACGTCAGCCGCGCGACGCCAGCGCGACCCGGGTGAGGAACCGTGACAGCGTGGACGGCCGGCCCCGCGGACACCTGCGGAAATTCGGCCTCTCCCGGGTCCGGCTGCGCGAGCAGGCGCACGCGGGATTCCTTCCGGGCGTGCGCAAGTCGTCCTGGTAGCTTGGCGCGGTCCGGCCACCCATGGCCGGCTACGACCAGGGGGACATGACCGTGCAGAAGCTCGTACGAACCAGCGCCGCCGCGGCCGGGCTCGTCGTCGCACTCTCACTCGCGCTCACGGGGTGCGGCGGCGACAGTGACGGCGGCGACGCGGGCAAGGACGCCGGCGCCACCGCGCCGGGCGGCAGCGCCTCGGAGTCGGGGGCGGACTCCGGTTCCGGCGCGGACGCCGCGAGCGTCGAGGGGTCGTGGGCCGGGCTGACGGACGGCAAGTCGGTGGCCCTGGCCGTCGCCTCGGGGAAGGTCGCGCTCGTGGCCGCCGAGCACGTCTGCCAGGGCGCGGTGGAGGACATGGGCGGCGCGCCGATGTTCACGCTGAAGTGCGGCGACGGCGACACCGAGCGCACGATGGGCTCGATCGAGTCCAACGACGGCAAGACGCTGGTGATCTCCTGGACCGGTGGCAAGAAGGACACGCTGAAGAAGGCGGAATCCGGCTCGCTGCCGACCGGTCTTCCGACGGAGCTGCCGTCGGGCCTGCCGACGGATCTTCCGACCGGCTGATGTTCCGACCGGCTGCCCTTCCGACCGGCCTTCCGACCGGCCTTCCGACCGGCCTTCCGACCACTGGCCTTCCGACCGGCTGACCGGCTGACGTTTGTGCGGGTGGCCGGCTCCTGACGCGGCTGCCTCGTCAGGCCGACGGTCCCTGCTCCGGCGCGCGGGCCGCGGTCCCCCCGGGGGAC